>CAVFSQ010000105.1:0-5403 GCA_963625145.1 Bacteroidaceae bacterium
CTCCCACCGATCCCAATAAAGACGGCTCGGACGCCGATTCCCGTAAATGGGATACAAGCTATCCGTCTTTTTGGGACGACGAGGAGTGACAGCGCCGTTCGTCTTTCCGTTCAATACACTGCAAGTTCTCCGTGCATTCGGCACGGGGAACTTGTGTTTTCGGGGGCTTTTTGCACGGTGCGGGTTTCGGAATCGTTGCCGCTCGGGGGCGTTTGTGCAGCTTTGCCCGAAATGTTGCGCACTATTAGGTTAAAAACTTGCGGCAACCCCCTGCGTGTTGAAATAATTGAGTAAATTTGTGCGCAATAAAAAACATACTTTTTATGGCTTCATTTATTGCAGACAAAATTGTAATGGACGGTCTCACTTTCGACGATGTCCTCCTTATTCCGGCTTATTCCAACGTGCTTCCGCGCGAGGTGAAACTCTCAACGCGCTTTACCCGCAACATCAATCTCAACATCCCCTTCGTAACGGCGGCTATGGACACTGTTACCGAGTCGAAGATGGCAATCGCCATTGCGCGCGAGGGCGGTATCGGCGTTATACACAAGAATATGTCGATTGAGGACCAGGCACGCGAAGTGGCTATCGTGAAGCGCGCCGAAAACGGCATGATTTACGACCCCGTCACCATTCTCAGCGGCTCCACCGTGCGCACGGCGCTGAGCCTCATGCATGAATACCATATCGGTGGCATTCCCGTGGTTGACGAAGAGAAGCATCTCGTGGGCATCGTCACCAACCGCGACCTGCGCTTCGAGCATGACCTCAACCGCAAGGTGGACGAAGTGATGACGAGCCGCAACCTCGTTACCACTACGCAGAAAACCGACCTCGAAAAGGCTGCCGAGATACTGCAGCAAAACAAGATAGAGAAGCTCCCCGTCGTTGATCACGACAACCATATCGTGGGCCTTATCACCTACAAGGACATCACCAAGGCTAAGGACAAACCCATGGCCTGCAAGGACGAGAAGGGCCGTCTGCGCGTTGCAGCCGGTGTGGGCGTTACCGTCGATACGCTCGACCGCATCGAGGCCCTCGTGCGTGCCGGAGCCGACGCCATAGTAATCGATACCGCCCACGGCCATTCGCAGGGCGTCATCGACAAACTGCGCGAGGCTAAGGCATCGTTCCCGCAGCAGGATATCATTGTGGGCAACGTGGCAACGGGCGAGGCAGCCAAGGCATTGGCCGACGCCGGTGCCGACGGCATCAAGGTGGGCATCGGTCCGGGCTCCATCTGTACCACGCGCGTCATTGCCGGTGTGGGTGTGCCGCAGCTTTCGGCCGTGTACGACGTGTCGTGCGCGCTGGCCGGAACAGGCGTGCCCATGATAGCCGACGGCGGTCTGCGCTACTCGGGCGACATCGTCAAGGCACTTGCTGCCGGCGGAAACTCCGTGATGATCGGTTCGCTTGTGGCTGGCACCGAAGAGTCGCCGGGCGAGACTATAATCTTCAACGGCCGTAAGTTCAAGTCGTACCGCGGCATGGGCTCGCTCGAGGCTATGGAGAACGGTTCGAAAGACAGGTATTTCCAGAGCGGCGTGACCGATACCAAGAAGCTCGTGCCCGAAGGCATCAGCGGACGCGTGCCCTACAAGGGAACGGTGCAGGAAGTTATCTACCAGCTCATGGGCGGCTTGCGCTCGGGCATGGGATACTGCGGCGCCCACACCATCGACGAGCTGCACAATGCCAAGTTCACTCGCATCACCAATGCCGGCGTGCTCGAAAGCCATCCCCACGACATTACCATAACCAGCGAAGCGCCCAACTACAGCCCCGCGGCAAAGTAAGGCGCAGCGGCTCAGAAACAACGTCCCCAATGAAACGCACCATAGGTTTACTGCTCATTGTGCTGGCAGGCATGGCGGGCAAGGCGCAGACTTCCGACCCCGTAATAATTTCCATCAACGGCGAAAACATTACCCGCTCGGAGTTCGAGCGCGCCTACAACCGCAACAAGGCTTCTGGCACAAGCGTGGAAGAGTATGTCGATCTCTACGTAAACTACCGCCTCAAGATAGCCGAAGCGCTGCGCCAGCACCTAGATACGGCTTCCGATTTCCGCAAGGAATTCGCCGGCTACCGCAGCGACTTGCTCTCGAAGTACGTGCGCGACGACCAGTTCGAAGACTCCGTGGTGCGCTCCGTCTACGACCGCATCAAGGTGCAACTCAAGGATTCCGACGTGCTCAGCGTGTCGCACATCTTCATGGCGGTGCCGCAGAAAGCCTCCGACGCACAGCAGGCTATCGCCAAACTGCGCATCGACTCCATCTACAAGGTGCTGAACGACGGTGCCGATTTCGCCGAACTGGCAAAGAAGTGCTCGCAAGACTACGTGTCGGCGCGGCGCGGCGGCGAGCTCCCCGATATAGGCCCAGGCAATACGCTCAAGGAATTCGAGGAGCAGTGTTATGCTCTCAAGGCAGGGCAGATGTCAAAGCCCTTCAAGTCGACTGCCGGATACCATATCGTGCTGATGAGGGAGCGCCACAAACTCGAGCCCTACGAACAGAAAAAAGCCGATATCGTTGAGGCCCTCAACAAGCAGGGATTGCAGCAGATGGTGTTCAACCATGCGCTCAACAAAATGGTGAAGGCTTCCAACGGACTGACGCGCGAACAGGTGCTCGACAAAATAGAAAGCGACCATGCCGGCGACGATGCCGAAACGGTGAACACCTCGCGCGACTACCGCGAAGGGCTGCTTGCCTACAACATCACCAAGAAGGAAGCGTGGGACAAGGCCGAAGCCGACACGAAAGGGCTTGAGGCTTTCTTCGCCAAGAACCGCAAGAACTACCGCTGGGACACCCCGCGCTACAAGGGCTTCGTGTTCCACACCACCGAAGAAAGTCTGCAGAAGCCCGTGAAAGCCGTGCTCAAGAAATATGCCGGCGGCGACTGGAACGGCGAAATACAGAAACAGTTCAACAGCGACGGCAAAACCTGCGTTACCGTGAGCCACGGGCTATGGAAGGAAGGCGAAAACCGCTTCGTGGACAAATACGTATTCAAGAAGGACGTGAAGATTCCCGAAAGCAAAAAGTTCGCGCATACCGGAGTAGAGGGAAAACTATTGAAGAAAGGGCCCGAAATGCTCAGTGATGTGAAAGCGCAGGTTACCAACGACTATCAGGAATACGTTGAAAAGGAATGGCTGAAGCAGCTGCGCGCAAAAAGCCAGGTAAAGGTAAATGAAGATGTGGTGAAAACGGTGAACAACCATTGACGCCGCCATCGCAACTACAAAGCAATTATGAACAGAATCGGAAAAATACTGCTCGGCGCCGCATTGGTGCTGCCCGCAGCTGCCTTTGCGCAGAGCAACAACATTATCGACGAAGTGATATGGATTGTGGGCGACGAGCCTATATTCAAGTCGGAAGTGGAGGAGCAGCGCCTTGTGTCGGAAGTGAACGGCGAAAGCGTGGAAGGAAACCCGCGCTGCGTGATTCCCGAGCAGATGGCTATACAGAAGCTCTTCATGCACCAGGCGCTAGTCGACAGCATCGAAGTGAAAGACGGCGACGTGTTGCAGGAACTCGAATACCGCCTGAACTACATGATACAGATGGCAGGCTCGAAGGAAAAACTCGAGGAATACATGCGCAAGCCAATGACGCAGATTCGCCAGCAGACCATGGACCAGCTAAAGAAGATGATGGTGGTGGAAGAGGTGAAGCGCAAGATTGCCGCCGACGTGAAGGTGACGCCCGCCGAGGTGAGAAACTATTTCAAGAACGTGCCGCAAGACAGCCTTCCGCTAATCCCCACACGCTATGAGGTGCAGATAATCACCAACACTCCCGCAGTGAGCCGTGAGGAAGTGGAGCATATCGAAGCCGAACTGCGCGACTATACCAAGCGCATCACTTCGGGCGAAAGCGATTTCGCAACCCTTGCCATGATGTACAGCGACGACGAGGGAACACGGCGCAACGGCGGCGAGTTGCCCTATATGGGAAAAGGTGAACTGGTGCCCGAATTCGCAAACGTGGCATTCGCGCTTACCGACCCGAAGAAAATCTCGCGAATAGTGAAGACCGAATTCGGATACCACATCATACAGTTCATCGACCGCCGCGGCGACAAGATACGCGTGCGCCACATACTGAAGAAACCTACCGTCAGCGCCGAGGCAATACAAAACTGCCTGACGCGGCTCGACTCGATATCTGCCGACATAAAGAGCGGGAAAATAAGCTTCGACGACGCCGTGATATATTCCGACGACAAAGACACCCGCAACAACCGTGGAATAATGGGCAAGAGCGTTTCGCCCAACAACCCACGCGCCGGAATGACGCAGTGGTTCGAACTGCGCGACCTGCCGCAGGATGTGGCAAAAGTGGTGAGCACCATGCAGCCGGGCGAGATTTCGAAACCTTTCTCGCTTACCAACAGCAAGGGCCAGCAGGTGTGTGCAATAGTGAAACTGGCTAACCGCAACGAGGAACACTATGCCTCGATGACCGAAGATTTCCAGACACTGCAGAACATACTTGTGAACAAGGAGCAGAACAAAGTGGTGGACGAGTGGATTAAGGAAAAGCAGAAAACCACCTACATAAGCATCAAACCCGAATGGCGCGACTGCGACTTCCGCTATCCCGGGTGGATAAAGAAATGAAAGCAGCAAATCGCCATAAACGCTTATCCTCTACAAGGCACAGATCGCATTTCTGCAGTTTGTGCCTCGTTTCTCTGTTTGCAGCAATGCTCGCACTGCAGGCCGTGCAGGCTCTGACGCCGGTAAAGAAGACGGCCAACCGCCCAAAAGGCGAAAGGATAGTGCTTGTGCATGCCGACCGCCTACACTACGACATGATGAAAAACCCCGGCGCAAACATCCTCAACGGCAATGTGCATTTCACCCACGGCAACATGCAGCTCTTTTGCGACAGCGCCTACTACTACAAAAACTCCAATTCGTTCGAGGCTTTCAGCAACGTGAAGATGGTGCAGGGCGATACGCTGTCGCTTACCGGTGAATACGTGAAATACGACGGTGACGAGCAGATAGCTCAGGCCCGCCGTAACGTACATCTCAAACACCGCGCCACACTTCTCGTCACCGACAGCCTGAATTACGACAAGCTCTACAACCTCGGATATTTCTTCGACGGCGGGCGGCTCAAAGATGGCGGCAATACCCTGGTTTCCGACTGGGGCGAATATTCCCCGCAAACGCGCGAAGCCGTGTTCAACTATCACGTGAAGCTGACCAACGACCGCTTTACGCTTACATCCGACACGCTTCACTACAACACCCAGACGAAGCTCACGCATATCGTGGGGCCTTCGAATATCGAAAGCAACGGCAACCGCATTTACACCGAGCGTGGATACTACGACACCGCCAAGGATTATGCCGAACTCTTCGAC
>CAVFSQ010000106.1:0-5402 GCA_963625145.1 Bacteroidaceae bacterium
CCTTTCAAGCCTATTGCAAACGAATGGAGTTGCGGCCACCAGGCATCGGTGTTGCCGCTTTCTTCAATGCGCTTGGCGGCGTATTTCTTTGCTACGGCCGAAATCACCGAACTGTCAAGCCCTCCGCTGAGCAGCACGCCGTAGGGCACGTCGCTCATGAGCTGGCGTTTCACAGCGTCTTCGAGCGAGCGGCGTATGTCGGCGGCTGAAGCACCGTTGTCTTTGACGTTGTCGTAGTCGGTCCAAGAGCGGTTGTACCATTTGTGGAACTTGCCGTCACGGCTGTCGAAGTAATGGCCCGGGGGGAAGGCGGTATATTCGTCGCAGAAGCCTTCGAGAGCCTTTAGTTCGGAGCCGAAATAAAGGCGGCCCTCGCTGTCCTTGCCTATATAAAGCGGTATGATGCCTATATGGTCGCGTCCTATCATGAATACGTCGTTTTCCTCGTCGTAGAGCACAAAAGCGAAAATGCCGTTTATGTCTTCGAGGAAATCCATGCCTTTTTCGCGATAGAGGGGGAGAATTACCTCGCAGTCGGAGCCGGTTTGAAACTCATACTGGTCTTTGTATTTTTCGCGGATGTCCTGATGGTTGTAGATTTCGCCATTCACGGCCAGCACCTGCTTGCCGTCGGGAGCGAAGAGAGGCTGTTTGCCCGACTGGGGATCGACTATCGAAAGCCGCTCGTGGGCGAGAATCGCAGTCTTGCCGCAGTAGATGCCCGACCAGTCGGGACCGCGGTGGCGCAGACGCGATGACATTTTCAATGCTTTGGCGCGAAGGCTCTTGCTATGGCCGTCGCAGTTCAATATACCTGAAATTCCACACATAGTGTTTCTGATTTTTATCTTGCCGAAAGAGACCGACTTTATGGCGGGTTTCTTACTTTGTGTCGCAAAAATACGAATAAACCTTGCAAGTTGTTTGAAAAATCGCGATAAACTTTGCTTTTTTGTGGTTTTACCGTGATTTTGTGCTTTCGAACTTCTTTTTTCGGGCCAAAAGTGTTGCTGCATGTAGTTAAAAGCCTGCCTGGGGATGGTGATTGAAAAACGAAATGAATTTATTGTTAACTTTGTAGGCAAAACTGGCAGATATGAAAAAGTTAATTGTTTCAGGAATAAGTCTGATGCTTTGCGTTTTAGCATTCGCATCGCCTTCGCTAAGGCTCAGCCGCAGTGTTTTGCAGCCCGACGGCAGTGTGCTCACAGTGGTGCGCATCGGCGATGAAAGCCTTTCGTTTTTCATTACCGATGACGGCTATGCTGTGGTCGCAAACGGGGCAAACGGCTTTTGCTATGCTACGGGCTACGACGGCGGGCAGTGGAGCGTTTCGGTGGTAATGGCTCACGGCGGCGATGTGCGCGGTTTCGCCGAAAGCCAATGGCTGGAAGCCGAAGGCATTAAGGCGACGGATGTCTGGGAAAAGGCCAAGGTGAAAACTCAGGCCAAGGCCGTTAGGGCTATCGGGCGCAGCGAAAATCCAAAGGGCGAGTTCACGTATCCCATAATACTTGTGGAATTCAGCGATGTGAGTTTCTCGGTTATCAATGCGGTTGATACCTTCGCACGGCAGTTCAATGAGCAAAACTTCTCGGGGGGCGGAGCGAAAGGAAGCGTGCGCGATTATTTCATGGCGCAGAGCAAGGGAATATACGGCCCGTCGTTCAGCGTGACGGCCAAAGTTACGCTTCCTAAGCCGTATGCCTATTACGGTGCGCGCAACGGCAGTGCCAACGATTCGCATGTGGGCGAAATGGCAAAGGAAGCCGTGAAACTGGCAGAGCAGAATGGCGTTGATTTCTCGCAGTTCAAGGGCACCGACGGTTATGTGCCGCTGGTGGGCCTGGTGTTTGCCGGGCTGGGTGAAAACACGTCGTGGGACGAAGATGCGGTATGGTCGAGTTTCTACCGGAATTCCATCAATGCTTCCACGGCAAAGATAAACTCCTATCTTGTGGTAAACGAATTGATGCCGTCGTTGCACTCAAGCGATGGCGGAAGCACGGTCGATACATTATATAATATAGAGGGCATTGGCACTTTCTGCCACGAATTCTCGCATTTTCTGGGTTTGCCCGATTTTTACAACGTATATAATTCGTCGTCAACGAAAGCCATGTCGTGGTGGTCGATTATGGACTACGGGCAGTATTACGGCAACGGCGCATTCCCCATGGGGTACACCGCCTACGAAAAGAATTTCATGGGGTGGCTCCCGATAGATACGCTGAAGACTGAAAAGCAGGTAGTGCGCCTCAATGCATTGGGCAGCGCTGACGAAAACGCATATTATATAATGAATGACAGCGATGCCACCGGCAACGAGTATTATATACTCGAAAACCGGCAGCCGTCGACATGGTATCCGCGCAATTTGGGAACCGGAATGCTGGTAGTGCATGTTGATTACAGCGCTTCGGCATGGTCGGCAAATACGGTGAATACCGTGGCATCGCACAGGCGCATGTCGTATGTTCCCGCCGACAACGACTTGAAATTCGAATACGAAGCAACCCCGGCCGACTACAAGGGCGACCTCTTCCCGGGAACTACCGGCAATACCTCGCTGCGCGACACCTCTACTCCCGATTTCCAGCAGTACACGGGCAAAGGCCTCGGAAAATTCCTTACCTGCATCACCGACACGCAGGGAGTGGTGTCGTTCGTGTATATGGCAGAAGGGGTGCTCCCGGCGCCGCAAGGCCTGAAGGTTACCACCGACGAACAGGTGAAGACTCTCGTGGCCGGATGGGATGAAACCGGAGGGGCTGACAAATACCGGGTGCAGCTTGTTGACGGCGACAGCACGGTTTATGTGGCTTTAGCCGACAGCAACAGCATTGAATTGGGAGGATTCCCCGACTGCAACAATCTCACGCTGAAAGTCACGGCGATGGCCGACAACTATATCGCTTCGGAAACATCGGTTCTTGATTTCAACAATCCCGTAGGAATATCTTGGGCAAAACGGAATGCGGACGGGACATCGTGGAGCGTGTATTCCGTTTCGGGCGTTTGCCTGAAAACGGGCATAAAAGAAGACACCCTGAAAGAGCGTCTTCCAAAAGGAGTATATATATTGCGTTCCGACAGCGGGTGTACGCAGAAACTTCTGGTAAGGTAAAGAATCCCGGCTGGAATGTGACGGCAGTTTTTGAAGGCTTATTTCTTTGAAGTAGTCTTCTTGGCAGTCGACGTAGTTTTCTTTGTCGTGGTGGCTTTCTTTGCCGTTGTCGTGGTGTATTGCGCCAGCGGTTGGTAGTTTTTGAGTATCGACGGCAATTCCTTCTGTATGTCGGAAATGCGGCGTGCATCGCTTGGGTGCGTGCTTGCTATCTCGGGCACACTAGACGTTGATGACGACGACATCTTTTTCCAAAAGTCGATTGCAACCTCGGGGTTGTAGCCTGCGAGCCGCATGAAAACCAGACCTATATTGTCGGCTTCGCTTTCGTGTTTGCGCGAGAAGGGAAGTATCACACCGTAGTTTGCCCCAAGGCCGTATACCTGTCCGGCTATTTGCTGTACGGCAGCGCTTTTGTTTGCCAACGCCGTTCCGAGTATGCTTGAACCGTATTGCGCAAGTACTTGCTGGCTCATGCGCTCGTTGCTGTGCTTGGCCACGGCGTGTGCCACTTCGTGTCCGAGTACTACTGCCAGTTCATCGTCTTTTGAAATTATGCCCATAAGTCCTTCGTAAACCACAATTTTGCCGCCGGGCATGCAGAATGCGTTGAGCTCGCTATTTTGCACGAGATTGAATTCCCACGAAAAGTCGCTCAGCTGGCTTGTGGCCCCTTGACTTTTAAGGTAGGCTTCAGTGGCGGTGGCAATGCGCTTTCCCACACGCTCTACCATGGCGGTTTGGGTTGAGTTTGTGCTCTTCTTGGCCGTCTTCATGTAGGTTTGGTATTCGGTGAGGCTCGATGTGAGCACTTCGCTGTTGCTTACGAGGTTGAGTTGTTTGCGGCCTGTTACGGGAACCGATGAGCAACTTCCGAGCAGCAATAGTGCTGCCATCGGAACGAAAAGATGTTTTTTCATGTGTGTGATGCTTTTGTTTGTGTTTTTCGACACAATAGTTTGCTACTGCAAAAATGCCATTTTTTTTATGAAAGGGGAAAGGTTTCGCCCTTTTTAGTGCGTGTGGGGAGCTGGTTCGGCTTTGTTCAGATGTCGAATGTAATGTCGGCCCCGAAGCGGCATGGCGTGGCATGCTGCGAGAATCCGCGGTTCATGCTTTCGAAATGGAATACGTCGTAGTGCGCGCCAGTGAGGTTTTTGCCCCAGAGGTTAAGCCGTGCGGCCCGTGAGTGCAGGGTTATATGGGCGCCGAGGTTTGTGTAGAAATCCTGCCACGACGTATTGCTTTCGGTCCAGTATATGCGCCCGGCTCCTGTTACGTCGGCTCCCAGTGAAACTGCCTGCAGCAGTCCGCGCGCTATTGGCTGCCGCCATTCGGCTGCAATGCTCATGTTATGGGCGGGTACGAATGGAACGGTTTTGCCGCGGTAATCGGTTTGCCCGTCGTTGTATTTGCGGAATTCCGAATGCGTGAATCCGTATGAAAGCGAAAGGTCAAGACGGTCGCCGGCGAGCGAGGAACGTAAGCCGAGTTCGGCACCGCAGCATGCGCTTTTGCCGGCATTCACCATCTGCCTGCCCAGTCCGTTTTCGGAAAATCGCGATATCTGCTGGTTGTGAGTCTGCATGTAAAACAGCGCAGCATCGATTTGCAGTCCGTCTGAAGGGTTGAGGTGCACACCAGCCTCGTAGTTGTATGAGCATTCGGGCTTGTAGCGTAGCGTCTTTGCCCCGGGGGCGTTTATGTCGGGGATGTTGTCATCGACTTTCTGCTTTATGCCTTCGAACATTTCGCGCAGTTGCTCGGTGCGGGCATTGTCAATGAGCCCCTGAAAGAGGTCGTCGCAATAGACCTTCACTCCGCGCATCATGTCACCGCGCATCTGTGTTTGGGCCAGTTCGGAACACATCTGTATGTTGTAGCCGCCTGAGCGGAACCCTTTGCTGAACGACACATATACGTTGCCTTTGCGGTTGTCGAACGTGTATTGCAGTGCAGCTTTAGGCAGAAGTTGCAGATAGTCGTCCTTGTGCGTGCCGCCGAGAGAAGTTGATGCCGTGAGTTGGGCCGCTTTGCTCATGGTGGTGGCGAAAGTGTATGCGGTTTCGGTTGCGGGCATGCGTAAGTCAAGGCTTTGGTGCTCGTAGTCGAGCCTGAGGCCAAGTACAAGCGACAGTTTCCGTACGAGGAAGTCTTTTATCGTGCTTTGGTGAAAAACGGCGTAATTGCTTACCGGTGTGCGGAATTTCCCGCGGAAAGCGAGTTCGGGATCGGTGATTTCCATACTCATGTCAACGTTCATAGGCTGGTGGGT
>CAVFSQ010000107.1:0-5384 GCA_963625145.1 Bacteroidaceae bacterium
GCGCTCTATTTTAAAGTGCGGATAGGAAAGGTTGTGGCTATCGCTGAATAGTTACGGAAATTCAAGTAAAGACTCCAATCTGTTAACCGCACATAGCGCAAAAAACACAAGGCCGTAATTTCCGCGCAGATACTCTGCAAAAATGCACATTTTTCAAAGCCTACCGATTTTGTATGATACTAATAATGCGGTAATTTTGCATTTGAAACTAGCGCAAAAATGCCCACCAAATACAGCGTTTGCGCAATGGCACAAAAAAGACGAAAATGTGTATGAAAACTACAGCGATTGCGCTTCTTGCCATACTTTGTACCGCAACGGCAAAGTCACAGCCGACATTGTCGCTTGACAGTTGCCGCTCCATGGCTCTTGCCAACAACAAACAGTTGCTTGCAAGCGAAAAGGAAATAGAAAAAGCCTATTACACCAACAAAGAAGCCAAGACCAACTACCTTCCCAAACTTAAGGCCACCGCAACTTATTTCCGCAACAGCCGTTCCACCCATCTTCTCAATAGCAACACACGCAACACGCTCAACAATCTCGGTTCGGCTGCTGTAGAACCGCTCACCATGGCCACCCAGATAGTAACGAAATACCATCCCGAACTTGCCGACGCTCTGTCGCAGTTAGGTAATGCCATTACCGGCGACATTTCGGAAGTAGGAAGCAACATCAACAAAGCATTCGAAACCGACACGCGCAACATTTTCGCCGGAGCACTAACCATAACCCAACCTATATATATGGGTGGCAAAATACGCGCCTACGACCGCATTACAGGCTATGCGCAGCAGATTGCCGAAGAGAAACACCGCGCCGCAGGTCTGGAAGTGATACTCAGCGTTGATGAAACTTACTGGCAAATAGTTTCGCTGGCCTACAAAAAGAAACTTGCAGAAAGCTACGTCGAACTGCTCCAGCATCTCGACAGCGATATGCAGAAAATGATTTCCGAAGGTGTGGCAACGCGGGCTAACGGCCTCACGGTAAGCGTAAAGCTCAACGAGGCGGAAATGGCACTGACAAAGGTTGACAACGGACTATCGCTTTCGCGTATGGTGCTTTGCCAATTGTGCGGGATGCCGCTCGACAATTCCTTCACACTTGAAGACGAAAACCGCGACAGTTTTCCAGCCACAACCAGCGACGCATCGTTCGACATTACCCAGGCATATGTCAACCGCCCCGAATTGCGCAGTTTAGAACTGGCTACCAAGGTATACGACAAAAAAATACAGATTGCCCGCTCGGAATTCCTGCCGCAAGTTGCACTTACCGGCAATTACCTGCTCACCAATCCATCAGTATACAACGGTTTTGAAAACAAGTTCAAGGGAATGTTCAACATTGGCGTAATGATAAGCGCACCATTGTTTGAATGGGGAGCAAACAAATACAAGATACGGTCGGCAAAGGCTGAAGCGGCAATCGCAAGATATGAGCTCGACGACGCAAAGCAGAAAATCGAACTGCAAGTAAACCAGCAGTCGTTCCGCGTGAAAGAGGCTGAAAAAACTTTGGAACGGGCGCTGAAAAACCGTGAGCACGCCGACGAGAACATGCGCACCGCCGACATAGGCTTCAAAGCGGGGGTAATTCCTGCCAGCGATCTGCTGGCCGCACAGACAGCATGGGTTTCGGCCCATAGCGAAGCAATTGATGCACAGATAAATTCGCGGCTTGCACAACTTTACCTAAAGAAATCACTCGGAACACTAGTAAATAACTAAAAAGGCTATGGCTAAAATGACAAAAGAGAGACGCAATCTCTCTATAGGACTCGTAATTTTCACTGCCGTAATCGTAGCAGTTGCCGTAATGGGAATAATACTGCTTCAACCTTCCACCGAATACATCGAAGGTCAGGCCGATGTTGAAGAATACCGCGTGTCGAGCAAAGTGCCGTCGCGCATAGTGCGCTTCCTTGTAGAGGAAGGCGACACAGTGCATGCAGGCGATACACTTGTAATACTCGATGCACCCGACATTGAGGCAAAACTGCAGCAGGCACAGGCTGCCGAAGCTGCAGCACAGGCTAAAAACAACGAAGCACGCAACGGAGCACGCAAGGAGCAGATACAGTCGGCAAAGAATATGTGGGAAAAGGCCAAGGCGGGAGTTGAAATCGCCGAAAAGACATACAACCGCATCAAGAGCCTCTACGACCAAGGTGTGGTAGCAGCACAAAAATTCGACGAGGCGACGGCGCAGCGCGATGCTGCCGTAGCCACCGAAAAGGCAGCACGTTCGCAATACGACATGGCTTTAAACGGGGCACGCCGGGAAGACAAGGAAGCGGCCGAAGCCATGGTCAACCGCGCACAAGGAGCCATAAATGAAGTAAAGTCGTACATCAACGAAACGGTGCTCACTGCGCAGGAAGACGGCGAAGTGACTGAAATCTTCGTCAAGGTAGGAGAACTCGTCGGTTCGGGCGCTCCGATAATGAACATTGCAATGATGCAGAAAATGTGGGTTACCTTCAACGTACGCGAAGATATGCTCCAGAATTTCAAAATGCACAAAACATTCAAGGCAACTGTTCCGGCCCTCGGATACGCGGAAACAACACTCACGACATACTATATGAAGGACCTAGGAAGCTATGCTGCATGGAAAGCCACGAAGACTACCGGCGACTACGACCTCAAGACCTTCCAGGTAAAAGCCCGTCCAGAAAACACACCCGAAGGCCTTCGCCCAGGAATGACCGTTGTTGTTCCACAAAAGACACATTAACAAACAACTGCACTACGGTTTTTCTGTCACAAGCATTTCCATGTCCCGGATACCAAGATCAATCAAACCGCTGTTCAACGTTTCCCGACGCGAAGCAAGGAGAATATTCTCTAGTCCGCTCTACATGTTCTGCATGATAGTGGCTCCGGTGGTCTGCTGCATCTTTTTCCTCACATTGATGAAAAGCGGGTCGCCCTCCGGCATCCCCGTTGCGGTGATAGATCTCGACAACTCAGCCAATTCGCGTTCACTGGCCCGCAACATCGAGGCTTTCCAGCACACAAAGGTCATAGCACATTGCCGCACGTTCGGCGAAGCGCGCCGTATGATACAGCGCGGCGAAATATACGGAGCTTTTCTTATACCCGAGAACTTCTCGAAGGAACTGCAGGCACAGCGCCAGCCCACAGTTTCGTACTACTGCAACTACTCCTATTTCACCGCCGCATCGCTCGCTTTCCAAGATTTCAAGACCATGAGCGAACTTGCCGGAGGAGCTGCCACCCAAAGCACGCTTCAGGCAAAAGGCGTGGACAAGCAGCACACCAGCGCATTTCTACAGCCAATAGCTGTAGAAAAACATGTGCTCGGGAATCCATGGGTAAACTATTCAGTATACCTCAACAATATTCTTGTGCCAGCAGCGCTGATGATATTCATTTTCCTCACCACAGTCTACAGCATAGGCGTTGAACTCAAAGAACGCACTGCATACGAATGGATTGGCACGGCCGGCAATTCCATATTCCGGGCGATAACCGGCAAACTTCTTCCGCAAACAATAATATTCCTTGCAATCGGCATTTTCTGCGACTTTCTAATGTTTGGAGTCATGAAGTTCCCGTGCCGGTGCGGAATGCCGACGATGCTTGCAATCACTTTCCTGTTCATCCTGGCATCGCAGGGATTCGGCGTGTTCCTTGTAGGTCTTATACCGCATTTCCGTTTTGCCATGTCGCTGGCCTCGCTATGGGCCATAGTGAGCATTTCAATGTCGGGATTCACGTTTCCGGTCACAAGCATGTCGCCTGCACTCAAGGCCCTATCGTTCTGCTTCCCGCTAAGACACTATTTTCAGATATATGCGTGCGCAGCTCTCAACGGCTATCCCCTTCACTATTGCCTAGTGCATATACTGATGCTTCTTACACTTGTGCTTTTGCCGCTCACGGTGCTCTACCGCTTGAAGGGTGTACTTCTGACATATAGATACGAGCCATGAAACTACTGCACAATTTCATACAAAGAATACAACGAACACTGTCGGAAACGGCATTTGTCTGGATACACGAAATAAACACCGCCTTCCGCGACGAGGCAGTACTCGTATTCATGATAATCGTGCCGCTCGGCTATCCGCTGCTGTACTCCTACATCTACAACAATGAGGTGGTGCGAGAAATACCCGTTGCAGTTGTCGACAACTGTCGTTCGTCCCTTTCGCGCGAATACATACGCCTGCTCGACGCCTCGCAATATGCAAATGTTACACAGCAGGCGCCCGACCTTGAAAGCGCACGCGAACTGATGCGCCGCGAGAAAGTATACTGCGTGCTGCACATTCCGGCTGATTTCAGCCGCAATCTGAACACGGGCAGGCAGACACGCGTCTTTGCGTTCTGCGACGCACGTACCCTGCTATATTACCGCCAGTTTTCTTTGGCCAACACCGATGTCTCGCTCAAAATGAACGCCCGCATAAAGTTGGCCCAAGCCGGCAACACCACACGGCGTCAAGACGACATAACCACCGCCCCGCTGCAATACCGCGAAGTGAACCTATTCAACCCCACTACAGGTATAGCCTCAAGCATACTGCCAGCCGTATTGATTCTGATATTGCAACAAACAATGCTTCTCGGTGTTGCCATAAATGCCGGAACAATGCGCGAGAAGAACACATTCCGACTCTTCAGCCCCATAGCCCACCATTCGGGCGGAATGCTGCAGATTGTGCTTGGCCGCTCGCTGTGCTATATGCCGGTCTACATAGCCACATCGGTTTACATACTCGGCATCACCCCCATGCTATTCCACTTCAACCGCCTAGTTCATTTTGCCGACATTATCGCATTCATGCTTCCTTATCTGCTTGCCATATCGTTTTTGGCACAAGCAGTGTCACATCTCGTAAAAACGCGCGAATCGAGCATGATGATGATACTGTTTTCATCGCTAGTGTTGCTTTTCATTTCGGGCATATCATGGCCGTGGTGCTCGATTCCGCCTTTCTGGAAAGTTATAAGTTACCTATTCCCTTCCACATTCGGCATAAACGGCTTTGTAAGGATGACCAATGAAGGCGCGCACTTGTCACAGGTTTCATTCGAATATACGGGACTTTGGATTCAGGCTTTAGCATATATGCAGCTCGCCATGTATACCACCCGGAAAGACATAAACCAAAGTTGCCGCAAATTCAACCGCCTTCACCGAAAACCAAAGGCCAACAGTGCGGAAAGCGCTTCAATCGGACCGTAAAACGCATCGCAAGAGACTTAATTCTGCCCGAAAAGCGTTTTTTTTTGTCAGAAATGTCTCCGTTTTAAAAATAACCCGTAAATTTGCATCGCTTTTCAAGCAAAACTGCTTCAATAGCTCAGTTGGTTAGAGCACCTGACTGTTAATCAGGGGGTCGTTGG
>CAVFSQ010000108.1:0-769 GCA_963625145.1 Bacteroidaceae bacterium
GTAAAGAATTTCGAGCGGTATTATAGACACCTTACCATTCGCTGAATAGTTACGAATTTCCTTGATGCGTACATTGATGGAATTGTGGTGCTGCGATTTTGAAATCGCTGAAGCATTCCGTATGTGGGAAAAATACTTTGCGCAATTTGGCATATTGGAAAAAGACAAAATGAAGAGTGCACTTGCAGTGGTGCTTTAAAGCAAACAGACGGCAGTCTGTCTTTGGGAATACTGCCGCCTGAGTGTTATTGGTTGTATGCTTGGTCAATGCCTTTCGCGTCTCACCGATACGCGTGCACTTCCCGATGAAGCCGATGAAGGAGTTTTCGCTTTCTTTTCTTTTACGGTTTTGGCTGAGGAACTTCTGCGGCTTGAAAGCGTACGTGTGCGTTTTACATTTTTGGCTGGCACTGTATCAGTCTTGACTTTGGCAGAATCGGCCGTTGAGTCGTTTCCCCAAATGTGGCTTTCGAAATCGGTAAGTTGTTTTTCTATTTTTTTCTGTTCCTTTACGAGTGCCGAGTCTGTGGTGCAGTAGTTAGCCAGTACTTTGCCTTGAAGGTTGTTTGTCTTGTAGATTTTTCCTTTGTAACGGTTCATGGCAAAATAGTCGTCTGCACTCATGGTAGCAGCGTTGTTGTAGTTGCTTCCGGTGAGAGGCAGTTTGGTGAGGAAAGTAGAGATATCGGAATACTTCACCCAGAACATAGGATATTTTGCTTCGGCTCCTCCGAAATCGTCAGCGCGCTTCAACACGGGGCACAAAGCG
>CAVFSQ010000108.1:779-3626 GCA_963625145.1 Bacteroidaceae bacterium
CGCGGGTGTGGTAGGTGGCGGTGCGCTGGTCGAAATACGAACTTTCCTTAAGGAAATATTCGGTTACTTCTGCAGCAGGGATGTCGTTGTCGTTGATGTGCATCTTGCCGTCTTTGGTTTCGTAATAGATATGGTAACGGTCGAGGATATCCTTGGCTTTAACTTGGTTTGAAGCCGAGAAATTTTCGTTGCCGTTGAGCGAGTAATCGTATGCCTTTACCTGGCCGCGCAGAATGAGTTTTAGCAAATAAGTGAAAAGGTTTATCTGATCACCTTGCGCTTCGAGCGGATAATAAAGTGTGGCATTTGCATCGTCCATAAGGTCGAGCGATCGGTAAATGTCTCTGCGCCACGAAACGTCGTTGGGCATTTCGGGGGCTACGGGAAACTCGTTTTGTGCACGGTCGTCTGAAGTCTTGGTTGTATTTGCCGTGCTTTTTGCCTGGCGCGGCACAAAACGTGGACGGGTTGCATTTTTGGTCGTGTCTTTTGCAGCCGAAACGGTAGGCTTTGTAGCAGGTGCTGTAGCAGCTTTTGTTGTTGCTGCAGATTTACCAGCCTTTTTTACATCGGTATTCTTTGCGTCGGCTTTCTTCGCTTCGTCATTTTTTTGCTTGGTATTGTCTTCCTTTTTGGCTTTTGACTTTGTGCCAAAGGCCGACTGGCGTTCGCGCCTAACCGACAGTGACGACTTGCTGTTGCCGGAATTGTTCTGCGCTTCGGCCGGAACTGCCGTGAACAACATTATTGCGGCGGCAACGGCCAGCAGTGATTTCATCTTTATGTGATACATAATTATATTGCCTTGTTGTGGTATTGTCAGTTTACTATTACTTCCAGAGCCTGTGGCAATGTGCGTTCTATTCCGTCGGGGCCGATGGCCTTTACGCGTGTTATGTAGAAACGCTTGCCTCTCGAGAGCATGCGGAACATGTTTCTCTGTCGGTCGGTGAAGTTAGCAGAGTTTGAAACTTCGGGCACAGCATTGCCCATATTGTCGAAAAATACTGTTTCGAAGCCGAGCACGCGGAATGGAATGTTTAGCAGACCGTCATCGATAGCTGCGCCGATTCCTTGCGTTCCCATAAGCAGCGATTTCGAGAGCGGACGTCCTCCCTTGTACTGGTTTGCCGTTCCTTTGTCGTCGTTGTATGCGATGTAGGCGGTTGGGTCGGGTAATTTGCGCACGTGGAAAGTAAATTGTCCCATTTCCACTTTTCGCCCTTCCATGTCTGCGGTTACCGTTATCACGGCATCTTTGCCTACGGTTGCCGGACGCGCCACATATTTGCCATTACCGCTGGGTTGCAATGTGCCGCCGCTTATCGATACCCCGAGTTTGTTGAGCGGAACTCCCGGCGCCGAAACGCTCATGGGGTTATCGTAGCCGGCATAGAGCACGTTCATCAAGTCAGCCGAAACTGTGGCGGTCGGTGCTACTACAGTATATTTCTGAGTGAAATCGCGGCGCACAGTATTACCCTGTCCGTTCTGCATCTCTATATATCCAGAGAAGTTGAAATCGCCAGTGGTGCCGCACGTAAATTCATACAGTCCGTCTGAGGCTACTTTGCGGCCGCCTACATATATCGACGGGCGCATTGTGGTGTCGACTGCGGCCATGATAATGCGGGCACTGAATTTCCCGCCCTGCACTATGGTGTTGGACGTGGGAATTACAAACGCATCGAGTTCGTTTACACGGATGTCTTTTACGTCGATATTTGACACGAGGTTGTGGAGCACGACTCCTTCGGCATACCTGACGTCGTTTTGCAGTTTGCTCAGAAGGGTTACGGCTGCAGCGGTAGGAGTGTTCTCGAACATATATTGTTGCCAGTTCTTTCCCAAGGTGCCTTCTCGCTTCGGAACTACAGTAGCCAGGTTTTGGCTTATAACGTCGATTTCTTCCTTGTCAGTTATCATTGACGTGATTCGTTTGCGGTAGTTGTTTATCGCATTGTAGAGCTTGCGCCCTTGTCCGCTTGTGGGGTTGAGCATCACATATGTAGAACTTTCGAGGTCGTCTTTGTTGAGTATGTTGTTCACGTCGCCTTTCGAGCCATCGGAGTGGAGCACTATGGCTTTTTTCAGTTCTTCGGCGTAGTTGTAGAGCGAGTCGCTCATTGTGCGCACACGGCGTGCTTTTTCAAACCATTCTCTTACTTTCACCGGATTGGCTTTCATCTGCTCGTCGAAATTCTTGTACATGGCAGCATTGTCGGTTGCAGTGCTTTTGGTGGAGCGGCGTATGTTGTCCTCTACGATTGTGAATCCGTTGAGTACATCTGGTGACACGTTGAGCGCAAGCATTGCCAGCAGAACGATGTACATAAGGTTTATCATCTTCTGCCTTGGAGATACCGGTCTTCTTTTGATTCCCATTTTAGCTGTTCAGGTTTCTCTTTGTTCTGTGCTTGGTGTTGTGCTTGGGGATAAGTCAGTCGTCATTGTCGGCCGCAGTTGTTGCCGCCGCATTCTTCATGTTTACGGTAAGGGCTTTTATCATGCGGCTGTAAACTCCGTTGAGTTCTTCGATCTGCTTTGCCATCTTGCGTGTCTGTTCATTGATTTGGTCAATGGTGCCTATCTGTGAGCTTATGCTCTTGAGCTGGAGTTCATAGACGGTATTTATTCCGGTGAGTGTGCGGTTGAGGTTAATCATCTCTTCGCTGTCGGTAGTCATCTTGCGACTTTGTTCTTCAACCTTAGTAAGCACTTCGGTGAGTTCCTTGAGTTTTTCAACGTAGTTCTGCGTTACGTCGCCGAGTTCGGGATTTGCAGCATTGCCGGCATCGGTGATTACTGCAGTTGTTCCGCCAGCGAAGTTTCCTCCGATAGCTACGC
>CAVFSQ010000108.1:3636-5358 GCA_963625145.1 Bacteroidaceae bacterium
TAGCTACGCTGCCTGTTGTGGGTGCTTCGGCCGTGGTTGACGATGAGGCTGAAACCGGTGACGCTGTGCCGCTTCCTCCGCCTCCGCCGAGAATGATGGTTGTTGCGCCGCCCACGGATGTGCCTTGCGTTTCCGGCGCCGTTTCTTCATTTTCATCTTCTCCGCCTTCTGTGTATTCTTCGTCAAGTTCGGGCGTTACATCATCTTTGTCGAATGGGCGGTCGAATGCCGAAAGGAAGAACACTATGACTTCGGTACCCATTCCGATGAAGAGCATTATGTCGGCGCCATACAGGTGCGTTAGTTTGAAGAGTGCACCGAGTATTACGATTGACGCGCCCCAGGAATATGCGTAGTTGAGGAATGTTTGTCCGGGAACGCTGTCCATCCAACGCTGCAGGCGGACCACTATATTAAAGCTGTTTGCTTTCATGTTGTATGGTTTATTTCTTTTTGTCTTTTGTTGTACCGGCTTCTGCTCCTGCAAGCGAGCGCACGCAGCGGAATCCTATGTATGAGCGCGGCTGGTTTTGGTATTCGAAGGTTCTCCATGCCGAGCGTATGAGCGATTCGGGATCTTTCCACGAACCTCCTCTTACAACCTTTTTCTTTAGGCGGTAGGGGTCTTCTTTGGCGGCATTGTATTTCAGTTCGGGGTTCATGTCGCTCATGTTGCTGACGCCGGCTTCGGTGTATTCGGTGTTTGTCCATTCTGCGGCATTGCCGGCCATATCGAACAAGCCGTTGGAGTTGGCACCGTATATGCCCACTTTCGAAGTTATCAGATTGCCGTCTTCGGTGTAGTTGCCGCGGTCGGGCTTGAAGTTGGCAAAGAAGCAGCCTTTGTCGTTCTTCGTTTCGCTTTCTTTCCAGGGGAAGGGATTGCCTTCTTTGCCGCGTGCAGCGTATTCCCATTCGATTTCAGACGGTAGGCGGTAGCGCTGTATATTGCGCGCTTCGGGTCCGAGTCCTCTTAGCAGGTATTCCGTGCGCCATGCACAAAAGGCGTTTGCCTGCTCCCAAGTCACGCCCACTACCGGGTAGTCGTTGTACGACGGCGATGAAAAATATGTCTTGAGATACACTTCGTTGTTGGCATTCTGGAAATCGTTCACCCAGCATGTGGTATCGGGGTAGACATTTACTATGTAGGTGTTGAGGAAATCGTACATACTCGAGAGTGGACGGGTTATGGTCTGCCTTACTATATTGCCGTCGTCGTCAACGTAGGCAGTATCCTTCGATATCATGACCACTTCGTTGGGGTCGGCGGGATTGTCGGTGTCGAGCGAGCGTTCTTCGGCGTTGAGACGGTATTTGCGCATTGCCGCCTTAGCGTAGTCGAATATTTCGTAGCGATAGTTGAGCTGCCGCGTGTCGAGCATCTTCGAGCCGTCGATGGGGTGGTAGGTATATACGCTTTCTATAGCGCGTTCCTCGTCTTCGCTCGGCTTGCGCCAGGGAATGGGTTTCTTCCAGTTGAGGTGCGGTGTTACGGGGTCACCGTATTTGTCTTCTTCTATCTTGTAGGTTTCGTCGCCTCCGTAGCTTGGGTCGGCAAGACGTTCGCGGATGATGCTGTCGCGCACCCAGTACACAAACTGCCGGTACATGGAGTTTGTAACTTCAGTCTGGTCCATCCAGAAACCGTCAACCGAGATTTCCTTTTGCGGTATGACGTTTCCCCAAAGACTGTCCTGCTCCGAGAGTCCTACCTTGAGG
>CAVFSQ010000109.1:0-5350 GCA_963625145.1 Bacteroidaceae bacterium
CACGTTGATGGGAGTTTGCTTTTTGGTGGGAAACCCCTGACCTATAACTAGCAGGTCGCCTTGCACGAAACCTCCCTGGGCGTAGGTCATATTCCATTCCGTGTCGAAGGAGTCGGTGATGTCCCGGTCCTCAAGGTATACGGTGTCCTGTATTTCCCCGTTGGCATTACGCAAAGAAGGAAGCCGCAACCTAGTAATTCTCCCCAACTGGTCGTACTTGGAATTGGGATCGTTGTAGCGGCTATAGGTTACAATGTCGTTCTTTTTCCAGTCTATAATGATATTGGGATGCCCCAGTCTGTTTTTTTCGCTCATGCCTGGCATGTATATGGTCTGCACACGCCTTACGGAGAAAGAGTCTATTTCCTGTTCCGGTCCGAAATGGGGCACGATGCGCAGCACTACGACAAAGGCCCGAAGACTTTCCTTTATCTGGCGCTGGGTAACATACAAAAGCGGAAAAACATCTTTCTTGTCGAAGAATTCCGTGCCAAAACTGGTATTGTTGCAGTGGTACAACACACTTCCCGTTCCTATATAGTTACGTTCCTCGTAGGGTGTAAGCGAAAGGTGGAAAAGCGGTTTTGCCTTCTCCAAGTCGTACAGCGTTATTCCGGCCAGTTTGTCTTGAACCATAAAAAGGTATTTGCCATAGTTGGCCGCACTCTGATGGACTATGCCGTTCCCAGCTACTTTCTTGAACGAAGTGACTTGGGTGATGCCTTTCAGCGAATTCTTTTTCTCTTTGGGGAGAATGTATTTCCCTTGTACGGGAAATGCCATTGCCAAACCCAAGACAAGAAGCCCCAAAACAATAATAAATCTGACATATGATATTTTTTCCATAGTAAGTATAATCTTTTGCCGGAGCGGCAATTACAAAACCTCGGCCTTGACAATAACTACGTCTTTCACCGGACGGTCATAGCGGTCGGTGCGCACCTTCTGCATGGCCTTTACTACATCCAGCCCTTCAACAACTTCGCCGAACACTGTGTATGACCCATCGAGATGAGGCGTGCCGCCGTTAGTTTCGTAATCCGCGACAATCTCTTCCGGAATTTCGAACTCGCCGTCGGTGAAATAGTACATACGGGCGTTCATCTCCGCCATTGCGGCTGCGATCTGCTGCTTTCCCCACACTATATAGAATTGCGAACCACTTGAACGCATTTCGGGATTCACACTGTCGCCTTCGCGTGCTGCAGCCAGTGCACCGCGCTTGTGCCAGTGCAGCGGATATAGTATTTCGGCAGGAAGAGTATAGTCGGGGCCGCCCTCACCAAGACGCTCCTTGGGCTTGGCATTACGCGAATCGGGGTCACCGGCCTGGACCATGAAGTCGGAAATTACGCGGTGAAACAAAAGCCCGTCGTAATAGCCCTGCTTTACGAGTTTCACGAAATTGTCGCGATGAAGCGGCGTGTCGTTGTAAAGTTTCACCACAATGTCACCCATGTTTGTAGTCAGCCGCACACGCACCGTGGTGTCGGCGGGGAGCGATGCTGCGCACACCATTGCCAGCAACATTGAAATTATACAGGAAACTGCTCTTTTCATAAAATCCGGTTTTGACAATGAACTTCAGACCACGCGATGTAACGCCTAGGGCAGAATCTTAGTGCCGCTGTTTACGTCAAGCCCCTTAGCCTCAGTAATTATCACCTGCTTCACACCGGCTTCTACTGCTTGCAGGGCATTCTGTATTTTGGGTATCATGCCGCCGCTCACTACGCCTTCGGCCACAAGCCTGTCAAAATCCGAAGCATGAATCTCGGGGATTACGCTCGAATCGTCGTCGGGGTTCGACAACACACCGCGCTTCTCGAAGCAATACACAAGCGTTACATCATAAATGCGAGCCATAGCCTTTGCAGTTTCTCCGGCTATGGTGTCGGCATTGGTATTGAGAAGATGCTGCTTGCCGTCGAATGTCAGCGGTGCAAGCACAGGTGTTATGCCCTGACCGATGAGCGACGCAAGGCGTACGGAATCCACCCTGTCTACATCGCCCACAAAACCATAGTCAACGGGATTGGGTTTGCGGCGGTGCGAAACGATGACACCACAGTCAGCACCAGTCATACCCAAAGCGCAGACGCCGCGCGCATTGAGTCCTGCAACGATGTTTTTATTCACTAGCCCACCATAGACCATAGTCACCACCTGCAGCATATCGGCATCGGTTACCCTGCGGCCATCAATCATGCGGGTTTCATAACCCAGCGACGAAGCGACTTGAGTGGCAGTACGTCCGCCACCATGCACAAGAACACGGTTGCCGTTTATATTTGCAAAGTTATCGAGCAACGCGGCAAGAGCCTCGGGCTCTTCCACAATCTTTCCACCGACTTTTATTACTGTAAGTTGTTCTGCCATATCACTAAACGTTTTCTTTTTCATCATGAGCCTTGTCCTTGAAACGCAAGCGGTCGTTTTCGCGGTAAAGCTCGTCGTCGTTGAGTTCGAGATAAGTGTAGCCGTAAAGGCCGCTACGGTAATTAGAAAGGAATTCGTTGCCTTCCGAAACCGAAATCTTGCCGTTGGCTTCGGCGCGCTTCACCCATGTTTCAAGGCGGCGCTGCAACCGTTTGGCATCGTACTGCACATAGTCGAGGACCTCAGCCACCGTTTCGCCTTCAATCACGCGATCGATGCTATAGCTGTTGTCGCCTACAGTTATGTGCACTGCATTGGTGTCGCCGAAAAGATTGTGCATATTGCCAAGTATCTCCTGGTAGGCACCCACGAGGAACACTCCAAGATAGTATCGCTCGCCGCGGCGGATGGAATGAAGCGGGATAAAAGATGTTTGCTGCATGGAATTCACATACTGCGAAATCTTGCCGTCACTGTCGCAGGTGATATCCTGAAGCGTGACATTGCGCATAGGCTTCTCTTCAAGCCTTTGTATTGGCATCACTGGGAACAATTGGTCGATGCCCCATGAGTCGGGAAGGCTTTGGAAGAGCGAGAAATTGCAAAAATACTTATCGGCAAGCAGACGGTCGAGGCGGCGCAATTCTTCGGGCACATGCTTCTGCGAATGCACCAGCGTATTTGCCTCACGGGTAATGCTCCAATAAAGACTTTCGATTTGCGCGCGTGTCTTGAGGTCGATAATGCCGTGGTCGAAAAGTTCGAGGGCTTCGTCGCGTATCTGCTCTGCATCGTGCCAGTCTTCGAGCATGGAGCGTGCAGAAAGGTTGTCCCATATTTCGGAAAGGTCCTGCACCAGTTGGTGGTCGTCTTTGGTGGCTTCGAAATCCTCCGACATCTGCGGTTGCGAGGCCACATCAGTGACTTCGAGCACAAGCACACTATGGTGCGCCGTGAGCGAGCGGCCGCTTTCGGTTATTATATTCGGATGTGGTATACCGTTTTTGTTGGCCACGTCGACAAACGTATACACGCAATCGTTGACGTATTCCTGGATGGAATAGTTCACCGAACTTTCGCGGTTGCTCGACCGGGTGCCGTCGTAATCAATTCCGAGACCGCCTCCGCAGTCAACAAACTCAACGTTGAAGCCCATGGCATGAAGCTGCACATAAAACTGCGAAGCCTCGCGCAGGGCAGACTGTATGCGCCGTATTTTGGTTATCTGGCTTCCGATATGAAAATGTATCAGTTTCAGACAGTCTTCCATTCCGAAACCCTTCAGTATGCGCACAGCCTCGAGCAGTTCGCTCGAGTTAAGTCCGAACTTGCTTGCATCGCCTCCGCTTTCGGCCCATTTGCCGGTACCCGAAGCCGCAAGTTTTATGCGAATGCCTATCTGCGGGCGTATGCCCAGTTTCCGCGCGGTCTCGAAAATTCTCTCGAGTTCATCGAGTTTTTCGGCTACGAGGAACACTTTTTTCCCCATTTTTTGTGCCAGCAGCGCGAGTTCGATGTAGCTTTGGTCTTTGTGCCCATTGCATATTATCAGGCTGTCGGAGTCCATGTTTGTGGCCAACACGGCATGCAGTTCGGGTTTCGAGCCGGCCTCAAGTCCTATGTTGTAGCGTTTGCCGTGGCTGATTATTTCTTCTACCACGGGGCGCATCTGGTTTACTTTTATGGGATATACAATGAAATGGTCGCCATTGAAATTGTATTCTTTCGCTGCCTTTTGGAAGCAGGTTGCCGTTTTTTCTATACGGTTGTCGAGGATATCGGGAAACCGCAGCAATACGGGAGCGGTGATGTTGCGTGAGTCGAGTTCGTCCATCAATTCCTTGAGATCGATTTGCACTCCGTCTTTTCTTGGCGTTACGTAAACGTGCCCTTTTTCGTTGATGTCAAAGTAGTTGACTCCCCATCCGTTTATATTGTAGAGTTCGGCGGAATCTTCAACGCGCCATTTTTTCATTTGTCAGTTATTTTTATTTTTTCGGTTATTTCTTCACATATTCTGTCAATATTCTCGCGTGTATATAGCGGCGATACTTCCTGTACCAACTGTGCCTTGCTGTAGTAAAGCTCGCGCGCCGCGAGTTGCGTTTCAACATAGTCGGCAAGCTCTTCGGGCGACTTGCCTTCGAGCAGCGGACGCTTGCCGCGGCTCAGCCTGAGGTGCTCAAGTATTGTAGACGGCGAAGCCTTGAGATATACCGTAGTGGAAACGCCGTTCAGATAGTCGATATTGTCGAAGAAACAGGGTGTCCCCCCTCCACAGGAAAGCACGATGTTCTCGAATTCAGCCACTTCGTGTAGCATACGCCGTTCAAGGTCGCGGAAATGCTGCTCGCCATAAGTGGCAAAGATTTCCGGGACTTTGGTGTGGTACCTTTCCTCTATATACCAGTCAAGATCGTAGAAATTGAAGCCGAACTGCCGTGCGAGCTCTTTTCCCACAGTGGTTTTCCCCACACACATGTAGCCTATCAGCGCAATGCTTTTCATAAGGCTTCCGTCATGCTTTTCCGGCAGACGCCTTTTTGCGTGTGCGCGTGGTGCGCGGCTTTGCCGTCTCGGTGTTTACTATTTTCATGCACTCTTCGTAGGTGAGTGCCGCAGCGTTTTCCTTCTGCTCTTTGGTGAGACGGTAATTCTTCTTCTTGTAGCAGATATACGCGCCGTAAGGGCCATTCATCACTTCAAGTTCGGCATCTTCCGGAAACTGCTTGAGATGGCGTTTCTCGTCGGCCTCGCGCTTAGCAAGTATTATTTCCTGTGCCTCTTCGAGTGTTGTCTTCAATGGGTCAAATCCTTTGGGCAAAGACGCGTATTTCCCGTCGTGCTTCACATACGGTCCGAAGCGCCCAGTACCTATCGACACATCCTTGCCTTCGAATTCGCCAAGTATGCGCGGCAACTTAAACAGTTCAAGCGCTTCGTCAACGGTAAGCGTTTCGTAGTCCTGGTT
>CAVFSQ010000110.1:0-5329 GCA_963625145.1 Bacteroidaceae bacterium
GTGCAAAGCCGCATCAACAGCAGCATATCGCTTGTGCCGCAAAAGCAAAAATCGGCAACCGACATCGAGCGCCAGCGCAAAATAAAGGAAGACCTTTACGTGTACCTGCTAAACAAACGCGAAGAAGTGGCGCTGCAGCTTGCTGTTACCGAAGCCAATGTCAACATCGTGGAAAACCCCTACGGCTACGCCTCGCCCATCTACCCAAAGAGCGGGATGATAATGCTCACCGGGCTCGGCATCGGATTCGTAATTCCGGCACTTGTTTTCTGGATAATGTTCATGCTCGACACCAAGGTGCGTACCCGCAAGGAAGTTGAAGACACCTGCGCCGCACCGATTCTTGGCGACATACCTCTTTGGAAAGAGGAAAACGACAGCGACAAGTTCCTCGACCGTTCGCACGGCGGCGCAAACTACAACGCCGTAAGCGAAGCGTTCCGCATGATGCGCTACAACCTCAACTTCATGAAAAAGCGCTCGAAAGTGATGATGTTCACATCATCGACTCCCGGCAGCGGAAAGTCGTTCGTCTCGCGCAACCTTGCCCTCATTCTCGGCATCGCGGGCAAAAGGGTGATACTTGTAGACGGCGACATACGCAAGCGCACACAGTCGAAACTCATCAGTGCGAACGAAGGTCTCACCACGTTCCTCAGCGACGACAGTTGCGATCTCGACAGCATCATACAAATTGACGGCGTGGGCAAGAATGTAGACTTTCTGGCAGCCGGCGCAACGCCGCCAAACCCCACCGAGTTGCTCATGAGCCCCCGCCTGGAAGAGTTGACCGACGAATTGAAAGCACGCTACGACTACGTGATCTTCGATACCACTCCTGCTATTGCCGTGGCCGATTCCGGAATCATAAACCGCATTGCCGAACTCACTATATACGTAATACGTATCGGCACCGAAGACAGGCGCTTCCTTGCCGAAATCGACAAGATGTACAAAAACGAGAAGTTCCGCAACATGTGCATCATACTTAATGCCAGCGTAAGGAACAAATACGGCTATGGATACGGTTACGGATATGGCTATGGTTATGGATACGGGTATGGGTATGGCGACGAAAGCGGCAAGGGCAAAGGCAAGAGCCACAGTCACGATTCAAAGGGCCTTAGCCATACGTCAAGCCATAGAAGTTCAAAGCACAGCGCAGAAAGCAACAACCGCATCGACGTGAACCAACTGCGCGATGCCGACCGCAATAACAGCGAAAGTTAAATCCGAAAAAACATAGTTTTTCACTGAAACCCTGAACACCGATGTTCCATTTGTCAGAAACGCTTTTCCTCGCAGGCTTCATAGTTTTCATAGCGGCCATACTCATAGTCGACATGCTCGTAATCGACCGTAAAGCCCACGAGGTGTCGCTCAAGGAAGCCGGCATATGGACCGCAGTGTGGATAACGTTGGCACTGGCCTTTGCGCTGTTCCTATGGTTTCACGGCGACATGGTGCACGGCATAAACAATTTCGCCGACCTTCAAGCCGTAGCCGGGAAATATGCCGCGCACATAACTCTCGATGCAAGCGATTTCGAAGGAAGCCTTCAGAAATACCGCGACTACATGACCATTTCGTATATCTCGGGCTACCTCATCGAAAAGACTTTGTCGGTAGACAACTTGTTTGTGATGATGATGATATTCACGTCGTTCGGCGTGGGCAAAAACGAATACCAGCATGTGCTCAATTGGGGAATTCTCGGAGCCATAGTCTTGCGCTTCGTTTTCATCTTCGCGGGTGCCGCCATCATAAGCCGGTTCGACTGGATACTACTTTTGTTCGGCGCCATACTGATATACAGCGGCGTTAAGATGTACCGCGACCGTAACAAGGAAGAGAGCATCGATGCTACCGGACATCCGGTGGTAAAGTTTCTTTCGAAGCATTTCAGTGTATACCCCAAATTCGCCGGCGACAAATTCTTTGTGCGTGCCTGCAAAACTGATAACGGATACGAACTGGCATCGCACAAGAGCAACGGCCACAAGGCAGCACTTTGCATGACGCCGCTCTTCGTAACGGTTTTGGTTATAGAATTCAGCGACTTGATTTTTGCATTCGACAGCATACCCGCAGTGTTTTCTGTTTCGCTCGACCCCTATGTGGTTTTCTTCTCCAACATATTTGCGATACTCGGACTGAGGGCAATGTTCTTCCTTCTCTCGGCCATAGCCGACAAGTTCCGCTACCTGAAAACCGGAGTATGCGTGCTGCTGCTTTTCATCGGGGCAAAACTTCTTCTGCACAACTTCATTACAATCGATGCAGTGCTGTCGCTTGTAATAATACTTGCCGTGATTGCCGCCAGCATCATTGCATCGCTGCTTATCCCTGCAAGCAGTAGGGAATAAATCACTAACTTTGCAATCCCTAAGTAAAGCCCGCCACTAGAAAGTGGGCCATAAACTGCAACAAACGAACAAGTATGCTTAAAATACACAATCTTCATGCCCGCGTGGCCGACAAGGAAATACTAAAGGGCGTAGACCTAACCATAAACGACGGTGAGGTGCATGCCCTTATGGGGCCCAACGGCTGCGGCAAATCAACGCTCAGCAATGTGCTTGCCGGAAATCCGGCCTACGAAGTGACCGACGGCACCGTAGAGTTCAACGGGAAAGACATACTTTCCCTCACTCCCGATGCCCGAAGCCACGAAGGAATTTTCCTTTCATTCCAGCAACCGGTGGAAATTCCCGGCGTGAGCATGGTGAACTTCATGAAAGCCGCAGTAAACGCCAAGCGCAAGTACCTTGGGCTTGAGCCGATGAACGCTTCCGATTTTCTGAAACTCATGCGCGAGAAACGCAAGATTGTGGAGCTCGACAGCAAGCTGGCCAACCGCAGCGTCAACGAAGGTTTCAGCGGAGGCGAACGCAAACGCAACGAAATTTTTCAGATGGCCATGCTTGAGCCGAATTTCACCATTCTCGACGAAACCGACTCCGGGCTCGACGTCGATGCACTGAGAATCGTGGCCGAAGGTTTCAACAAACTGCGCACACCACAGACTAGCGCAATAGTCATTACCCACTACCAGCACATGCTCGACTATCTGAAACCCGATATCGTGCACGTGATGATAAACGGGAAAATCGTAAAGACCGGCGGACCCGAACTCGGCGACGAAATAGAAGAGCGCGGATTCGACTGGATTAAAGCTGAACTGGAGAAATGAACAGCAGCTCACAACAGTATATAGACCTATTTGAATCAAACCGCAACGACATAAACCGGTTTGCCTGCGAAACGCTCAACCGCCACCGCGAAGCCGCATTCAAGACTTTCATGGCAAAAGGGCTGCCTTCAAAAAAATGCGAGCGCTACCGGTACACCGACACGGACAACGCTTTCGCACCCGACTATGGGCTGAATGTCAGACGCGTGGAATTTCCCGTAAATCCCTACGAGGCTTTCCGCTGCAACGTGCCCAATATGTCGACACTACTCTATTTTGTGGAAAATGACTCATTCTACAACAAACTACTCCCACACACTCCTCTGCCGCCGGGTGCTTTCGTAGGTTCGATGGCCGATTTCGAAGCGATCCACCCGCAAGAAGCGCAAAAATACTACAGCAGTGCAGCGCTCTCTTCCAAGGATGCCATAACGGTACTGAACACCATGATGGCGCAGGATTGCCTTGTGGTTTATATCCCCGACGGCGTAAAGGCAGAGCGCACCATACAAGTGGTGAATATCCTCCGCTCGGATGTTGACCTTATGGCAAACCGCCGGGCGCTTGTGATTGCCGGCGAAGAGTCGCGGGTGTCGCTTCTGTTTTGCGACCACAACGCCGACGACCGCAATTTCCTGACTACAGAAGTCACCGAAGTCATTGCCGGCAAAAATTCCGAAGTGGAACTGTATAGTCTGGAACAGACATTGCTCCGGAACCGCCGCTTCGCAAACTGCTACATACGCCAAAGCGAAGGCAGCCGCGTAACAGTGAACAGCATGACGCTTCACGGCGGGCTGACGCGCAACCAAACGGATGTAACACTCGAAGGCAACGGAGCCGAAACAAGCCTCTACGGATTCGCCCTGGCCAACGGGCAGCAGCACGTCGACAATTACGCGCTTATCGACCACACAGTAGGCGGATGCCGCAGCAACGTGCTCTACAAATATGTTGTAGACGGAAATTCCACAGGCGCATTCGCCGGCAAAGTGCTCGTACGCGAAGGTGCCGAGAAAACCGAATCGCAGGAAACCAATGCCAACCTTTGCGTAAGTCCCGAGGCAAGGATGTATTCGCAGCCGATGCTTGAGATATATGCCGACGACGTGACGTGCAACCACGGCTCCACGGTAGGGCAACTCGATGACACGGCTATGTTTTACATGGAGCAGCGAGGCATTCCCGAACACGAAGCCCGGCTGTTGCTTGAATACGCCTTCGTGGACGAAGTACTGGCGCACATTGCCCTTGTTCCGCTGAAAGACCGCATAGCAAGACTCGTGGAAAAACGGTTCCGCGGCGAGATTACTGCCTGCACCAACTGCAACGCCTGCTGAACCCACCCACACAACAAAAAACTGAATCCCGCCGCAATGCGACGGGATTTTTCAAGTAGGGACGATCGGGCTCGAACCGATGACCTCTGCAATGTGACTGCAGCGCTCTAAACCAACTGGGCTACGCCCCTGTAATGCATTGCAAAGTTATGGAAATAATCCGAATTGCCACAAAGCCAAGACAACTATTTTAGCAAACACCCTATAAAAAGATCATTTATCCGCCCATCGGTTATTGCGTAAGACAAAGACATCTGAAACTTTTCAATTCAATATGCATTGTTACAAATCTGGGAACATATTGTATGGCGTTTTCGTGAATATCCTTATCACGGTGAACTCCGACAAATCAGAAAAACCGTATATCCAGTTCATTTTTTCTTCTTTTCAAGTACTTCTTCTTTCACCCCTGTCATCTTACTGGCATAAAGCACGTCCGAAAGGGTGCAACTACCATATTCCCCCTTTTTCGAGGCATTTACTATTCGTGTTCATAACAGACTTTGAGTGTATTAAGTTGTCGTCTGCCCGCACTGACGAAGCAACGATGCAAATATATACCATTGGCTGCAAAATTACAACGAAGCCTAAATGTGTTTTTGCAATATGCTTTTCAGCGTTGCAAGTCCCCGAAAGCCACCCGCCGAAAGTGCAGAAAACAGTCTCGCACTACTATTTGATTTTCTGCTACACGAAAGCAGTCACAAAAAAGAAAAACCGATAGGATGCGAATAGAGTTTTTCCGCTATGCGTACAGAATTTTTGCGCTATACGCACACAATTTTCACGCTATGCG
>CAVFSQ010000111.1:0-5323 GCA_963625145.1 Bacteroidaceae bacterium
TACGTCGACCTTGCCTCCGTTGGCTTCCATTGGGTTGGGGGTGACGGTGAAATTGTCGGCCGAGAGTGCGCCCATCTTGCTGCACGAAGTAGTGACGGCCACGGCGCCTGCCAGCATTAATGCGAAATTAATTGTCTTTGACATTGTTTTGTTTTGAATTTTACAATTGCACGTATTGAGCGCAAAGGTAATAAAATTTGTTTATAGTGTGCTCTTTATGTTATAGTTTTTGGTAGTCCGGGGGAGTCTATTGCAGCGTGATTTGCTGCGCTTCCACGTTGTCGCACATGAAAACAGAAGCCGATGGGCTGAATTGCTGCGGGTCTTCGGTGGTGAAATACCGGCATTCCCCGCCCTTGTTGCAGCGTCCCGCCATATCGGGGTGGCGCGCCAAATAGTCGGCAAGGCTGCGGGCCACGTATCCCCCTTGCGGCACGAGTTTTATGTCCGGAGGGGTGTGCGCACTGATTTTGTCGAGCATGAGCGGGTAGTGGGTGCATCCTAGTATGATGGTGTCGATGTCGGGGTCCTTGGCCAGCAGTTCGTCGATGTATTTCTTTACGAAATAGTCGGCTGCGGGCGAGTCTTGCTCGCGGTTCTCGATGATTGGCACCCACATGGGGCATGCCTTGCCCGTTACCTTAATGTCGGGATAGAGCTTGTGTATTTCAAGGTTGTACGATTCGGAAAGGATGGTACCCATTGTGGCCAGCACGCCCACGTGCCCGTTGCGCGTGATGCCGCCCACGGCTTCGACCGTGGGGCGTATCACTCCCAACACACGGCGCTCGGGACCGTAGGCGGGGAGGTCGTTTTGCTGGATGGTGCGCAGTGCCTTGGCCGAAGCCGTGTTGCATGCCAGGATTATCATCTGGCATCCCATTCCGAAGAGAGTGCGCACGGCCTGGAGCGTGAACTGGTAGACGATGTCGAACGAGCGTGTGCCGTAGGGCGCACGGGCGTTGTCGCCCAAAAAGATATAGTCGTACTGGGGCAACAACTCGCGTATGCGGCGCAGGATGGTGAGCCCGCCGTATCCGCTGTCGAAAAGTCCGATAGCTCCGCTTTTCTGCAAAGTCATGGTTTGATGGCTGCGAGTTTCTGCCTTACTAGTTCGGTGATGTCTTCGCCCGTGATGCGGTTGATGAACGGGAAAGTCTTTTCTTCGGTGTTGATTATCACGTCGTATCCGCGTTCCATGCCCACGAGCGTTATTGCGCTGTCGAGCCTTGTAACCAGGGGTTTCTCGAGGTCGGTACGCGCCTGCTCCAGCAGTTGCTTAACCTGGTTGCGGAACTTTATGCCGTTTTCCATGGCTTCCTGCAGCTCTTTCTGCCGTTTCAGCATTATAGTTTGCGGGAATTCCTTCTGCCCTTGTAGGAATTCGAGGTACATGCGCTTGAAGGTTTCCTCGTTGTGGGCTGTTTCGGTGTCGTATTTGGCCTTGATTTCGGCGAGGCTCTTCTGTGCTTCTGCGTATTCGGGCATCTCCTCGAAAATGGCGCGGTAGTTGAGGTATCCGAAGCGCGGCTGCACTGCGGCTGTCTGCGGCTGCCCTGTGGCAGGGGCGACGGGATTTTCCTGAGCGCAGACAATGGTTACGGTCATAAGCGCGATTATTGCAAAGAGTGCTTTTTTCATATCGTTGGTCTTTAAAAAATTCGCTATTGCAAAAGTAAACTTTTATTCTCTTACGTCAAACAGTGGGATACAATAAAATCCCGATGCGCTTGGCACCGGGATTTTCGGGTTGTATGGTTTTTCGGTTTCCCTCGGATCAGAGGTTGGGATTGAGTTCGCTCCACTTCTCAACGGGAGGGAGCATACCCATTGCGATAACCTGGTCGCGCATGCCCTGCAGGTGCTTGTAGCTTGCGTCGAGAGTTGCGATTTCTTCGGGGGTGCCAATCACGGGCTTGGTGTAGACGCCGTCGGAAGTGATGCGCGAAGGCATAGCCATCATCACGTGGTTGTAGCGTGCGGTGTCGGCATATGTTCCGGCGGGGTAGTTGAATTCTTCGCCGCCCATTGCGCCTTCAATCATCTTCACTGCGAGATAAGAGGGGCTCTGGAACGAGCTGCGGCGACGGAGCTCGATGATCTTTGCACCGCCCTGCGTAACGTCGGTCTGCATCTGCTTCCATTCATCGGCCGTAAGACCTTTGCCGTTGACTGTTGCCTTGCCTGCAATAACGTCGGTGAGTTTTACGCCGTCGATGGTTGTGGGCGATGCGAACACTGCCATCTTCTCGCCGTGGCCACCGTAGGTGTATGCGTTCTTTACAACTGCCTGGCTAACGCCGAAATGCTTTGCAAGCGCGCCCTTGAGACGGGTGGAGTCGAGGGCTGCGAGCGTGGCAACCTGATTGGGCTTCAAACCGCTGTGCACGAGGGTTACAAGACCCGTGATGTCGGCGGGGTTGAAGATTACTACAACGAATTTTGCATCGGGGCAGTATTTCTTGACATTTTCGCCGAGTTCCTGTGCGGCCTTCGAGTTTCCGGCCAGAAGGTCTTCACGTGTCATTCCTTCCTTGCGGGGTGCGCCGCCCGAAGATATGATGTATTTGGCTCCTGTGAATGCTTCTTTCGGGTCTGTGGTAGCTACGATGTTTGCATCGTCGAAGCCGCTCTGGCGCATTTCCTCTGCCACACCTTCGGCAGAGAATACATCGTAGAGGCAGATGTTGGGCGTGAGTTTCAGCATGAGAGCAGTCTGCGTCATGTTTGAGCCTATCATGCCGGCTGCGCCGACGATGGTAAGTTTTTCGTTTGTTACGTATTCCATGATTGTATTTTTTTGAAAATTTGATGTTCGTCTTGTCGCGGTTCGTGACACTGCAAAAGTAATGATTTTATTGTTTTATGCATTGTGCCGTGGCTCTCGAAAGATTAAACTTTCTAAAAAGCAACCCGTGTTTCGGCGATATTGTGCCGGTGCATTTTGGGGGCGCCGGAATTCGTTATCCAAACGTTGCATTCCGCGCCGGGAATATGTGGCGTCTAGGCGTTTTGTCCCCTGTCGGCGTTTATCAGTTCCAGCAGGTGCTCCACTGCTTCGCCTTCGGGAATGTTGCGCAGCACGCATTCCTTGCGCCGGTATAGGCTGATCTTTCCGCGTCCTGCTCCGACGTAGCCGTAATCGGCGTCGGCCATTTCGCCGGGCCCGTTCACGATGCACCCCATGATAGCTATTTTGAGCCCTTTCATTCCTGCCGTTGCAGCCTTCACGCGGGCTATGGTCTGCGGCAGGTTGTAGAGCGTTCGTCCGCATCCGGGGCAGCTTATATATTCGGTCTTGGTGATGCGTTGCCGTGCAGCCTGCAGTATGGAGAAGGATGTGTGCAGCGCGTCGGTTTGCGATATTCCCGCCTTGTGGCCTTCGGGCTTGCCGTAGATGCATAGGCCGTCGATGAGGCGGTCGAAAAGCAGATTACCTGTGTCGGCAGCCGCGGCTATGCCGAAGTCTTCGGTGTAGCCGTCTTCGAAACTGTATCCTTTGGCGAATATCACGGGGTTCTTTATTCCCTGCCGTGTGAGCGAGTGGATGATGAAGCGTGCTTCGCCCAGCGAATTGCGCGAGTCGCTGTGTATGACGAGCACCGCGTCGGGGTTTTCGCGTAGGCAGTCGGTTGTGGTGTCGTTGAAGAAGAACGGCGCGGTTTCGATGAATTTCACTGCGGCCTCGGTTTTCGGAAGGAAGTGCAGGTTTTTGGTGGTGTATAGCGGGAACGTGTTGGCTTGCCCGCTGTAGTTAGCTGCGTCTACGATGTAGTTCATCGTGGGATCGTAGCTTTTCGTCGTGTCGTATCCACCGATGTATACGAAGTCGGGTCGTGTGTCGGCGTCGTAGTCGGAGGGCGCAGTGTTTACGCCGAGGACAACAGGCACGTTGTTGCCTCCGATGCATTCCAGGGGGCGTGTCTCGCGGCGCTCGGGATATATATAGTTGAAGTTGGGGGCTGCAAGTCCGTTGATACGTTTCTTCCCGCGTCGGTACAGAATGTAGCGCACCAGTTTGCGTGCCACGGGGATTTCACGTTCGGGGTCTTCCGAGAGAGATACGCGTATGGTGTCGCCCATGCCGTCGTTGAGCAGTGCGCCTATTCCGAGTGCGCTTTTTATGCGCCCGTCTTCACCTTCGCCGGCTTCGGTGACTCCGAGGTGCAGGGGGAATTTCATGCCCTCTTCATCCATAGTCTTCACGAGCAGGCGCACCGATTGCACCATTATCACGGGGTTGCTGGCTTTTATCGAAACTACAACATCGAGGAAGTCGTGCTTTACGCAGATTCTGAGGAATTCCATGCAGCTTTCCACGATTCCGGCAGGTGTGTCGCCGTAGCGGCTCATTATCCTGTCGCTCAGCGATCCGTGGTTCACCCCTATGCGCAGTGCAGTGCAGTGTTGCCGGCAGATGTCGAGCAGTTGCACGAAGCGTTCTTCGAGCCTTTGCAGTTCGGCATTGTATTCTTCATCGGTGTAGTCGATATGCTTGAATACGCGTGCCGGGTCGACGTAATTGCCGGGGTTGACTCTTACGGCTTCCACAGTCTTGGCGGCAGCGTCGGCTACTGCGGGGTTGAAATGCACGTCGGCTACGAGCGGTGTCTTTATGCGCATGGCCCGCAGCGCGGAGTGTATGCGGCCCAGGCTTTCCACTTCGCGTGTGCCCTGCGTGGTGAACCTCACGTAGTCGGCCCCGGCGCGCACTATGCGTACTGCCTGCTGCACGCTGGCTTCCACATCGTCGGTAGATGTGGTGTTCATGCTCTGCAGGCGTATGGGGTTGTTGCTTCCCAGCGGTGTTCGCCCTACATGCACGTTATAGGTAGTGCGGCGATGGTAATTGAAAAGGTCGGCCGGCATTGCTTTGAGGGTTTATTTGCCTCCCGCGTAGAGTACGGGGTTGGTGTCTTTGTCGTTGTACATCTTCATCTGCTTGTACACTTTCATGTACTTGCGTCCGGCTGCGATGTCGTCGAGCAGTGTGTCAATGGCCTGCGAAAGGTCGGCCATCTGCTCGTTGAGCGTATTGAACTTTGCCTGGCAACGGTTGCGGTGGTCTTCGGGCGCATCCTTGCGCTCTGCCTCAATTTTCATGTGGAATATCTTGAGGGCGAGGATTGCCAGGCGGTCAATGGCCCAAGCGGGGCTTTCGGTGTTGATTGTGGCCGTCGGCGCCGGAGTGACATCGCTGAACTTTGTGAGGAAGTAACTGTCGATGCGCTCCACTAAATCGGTGCGCGCCTGATTGCTGCGGTCGATGCGGCGTTTTATTTCGAGGGCTTTCTCGGGTTTTATTTTGGGGTCGCGTATAATG
>CAVFSQ010000112.1:0-5310 GCA_963625145.1 Bacteroidaceae bacterium
GGCTAGCCTCGTGCAGCAGCGATGACAACGACTCTAATTCTTCCGGAAAAAGCTCCGTTGCTCCCCAGCGGCATAGTGTTGCTCTCAGTGCCTGACGAAGTGTTGGCAGGCGACACAGCAATAATCCGCTTCCGCGTGAACCCCTCTACAGCCGTGCTCACAAAAGACAATTTCTCTCTCGACTACTACGACCCCAACGTGTATGAAGTTGAGATAAGCGAAGCCGAAATCCAGTATCTCGGCGATACCGTGCAGGCCGCCAGGAAGCGCGCTACCTATGTGACGAATTCCGATAGTTTCAACATTGTAGAACTCCAGAGCAACTCGCTTGACGGATAGCCGCTCAACGGACAGTATGTGCTTCGCATTGCAGTTCAGTCAGACCGCGACATCATAGACTGGTCACAGTGGACTATCGTCTGCACACCCCCGATGCCAAAGGAGACACGGCCAACATCACTTCCGAACTGTTCTGCATGAAGCAGATACCGCATCCCAAAGAAGGTATCTTCGCATGAGCGCCGCAGGCCGTCAGCTACCGAAATGAAAAGCGGAAAATAAGGTCATCGACAGCACCTACGTTAACGGAAGCAAATGGTATCTTATGCCACGCAAGTACGTGAACCACACCACAGGCGGCGTAATGACGTACGACTACGACACCTACGTGAAGGACGTAACCCCTATGCTTCTTAAAGACACCACCGTGCTCACTACAAAGATAAGCGAAATGGAATGGCCCGACATGTACCAAACGGGACAAACCGCCCCGAAGCGGAGCGGGCCGGCGTTATGGCTGCTGCACCAATTCCACACAGAGTTTTGTGCCCCCGTCATCGGCATTCACGCGCACAACCGACTGTTGCCCGTCACCGCTTTCGTCCATGAGCAGTTCGCAAAGCGGGTCTTCAATATAGCTTTCAATGGCCCGGCGCAGCGGGCGTGCCCCAAGCTGCGCGTCATAGCCCTTGCCAGCAATGAAGTCGAGCGCTTCGGCCGACACTTCCAGCGTACAGCCCAGCGTCTGTGTGCGGCGCACGAGTTTTGCCACTTCGGCATCGGCTATGGTGCGCACTGTTTCGCGGCTCAACGGGCGGAACATTATTATCTCGTCAATGCGGTTGAGGAACTCCGGGGCGAAGGTGCGGTTGAGCGACTTGCGCACTATCGAGTCGCCGAGCCGGCTATCACCGGTATCGGCAGCGGTGAATCCCACTCCGGTACCGAACTCGCGAAGCTGGCGCGAGCCGCTGTTGGAAGTCATAATAATCATGGTATTGCGGAAATCGACGGTACGGCCGCTGTTGTCGGTGAGCCGTCCCTCGTCCATAACCTGCAGCAGGAGGTTGAACACCTCGCTGTTGGCCTTTTCTATCTCGTCGAGCAGCACAATGCTATATGGCTTGCGCCGCACCCGTTCGGTGAGTTGCCCGCCCTCTTCGTAACCCACATAGCCTGGCGCAGCGCCTATAAGTTTAGACACGGAATACTTCTCCATATATTCGCTCATGTCTACGCGAATGAGTGCATCTTCCGAGCCGAACATAAAATCGGCAAGTTTCTTTGCAAGCAAAGTCTTCCCCACTCCAGTCGGACCGAGAAACATGAACGTGCCTATGGGGCGGGCTGGGTCCTTGAGCCCCACGCGGCTGCGCATTATGGCCTTAACGAGTTTAGCTACGGCTTCGTCTTGCGCCACAACCTCGCCCGAGAGTTTTGCCAGCATACCCTTCAGCCTGATGTTTTCGGCCTGCACCATCTTCTGCACCGGCACGCCCGACATCTGCGACACCACTTCCTCGATTTGCGCACGGTCAACGGTTTCGCGGTTTTCGCGCAGTGTGGCTTCCCATTCGTTCACCATGCGCCCATACTCGGCCGAGAGCGCTGTTTCCTGGTCGCGAAGCGATGCGGCAAGTTCGAAGTCTTGCTTCCTGACGGCAGCGTCCTTCCTTAGCTTCACGTCGGCTATGCGGACTTCATAATCTTCAATCGCGGGGGGCACGCTGAGGTTGGCGATGTGTGCATGCGCGCCGGCCTCGTCGAGGGCATCAATGGCCTTGTCGGGCTGGCAGCGCGATGTAACGTAGCGGTCGGTGAGCGCCACGCACGCCTCGATGGCCTCGTCGGTGTAACGCACATTGTGGTGATCTTCGTAGCGGCTCCGTATGTTGCGGAGTATAGCCACAGTGTCGTCGTGCGACGTCGGCTCTACGCTCACCTTCTGGAAGCGACGCTCGAGCGCCCCGTCCTTCTCTATCGACTTCCGGTATTCGTCGGTGGTGGTGGCCCCGATGCACTGTATTTCGCCGCGAGCAAGCGCGGGCTTCAGAATGTTGGCGGCATCCATCGTACCGGGAGCCGAACCTGCGCCCACTATGGTGTGGATTTCATCGATAAACAAAATCACGTCGCGGTTAGTGCGCAATTCCTCCAGGAGTCCCCGCACGCGTTCCTCAAACTGTCCGCGGTATTTGGTGCCGGCCACGAGCGACACCATGTCGAGCGCCACAATGCGCTTGTGCAGGAAAGTGCGCGGCACCTTGCGTTTCACGATGCGCAGGGCCAGCCCCTCCACGATGGCGCTTTTACCTACTCCCGGCTCGCCTATAAGCACGGGATTGTTTTTCTTGCGGCGGTTGAGAATCTGTGCAATGTGGGCTATTTCGCTGTCGCGCCCCACCACGGGGTCGAGTTTTCCCTCGGCAGCAGCGCGCGTAAGGTCGTAACCGAATTTTCCCAGCACAGGCGTTTCGCCTGTAGGGGTCGCGGTTGAGGCGGCGTCACCAATGGTGTCGGGGGCGGGGGGCAAGGTGTCGTCGAAACCGTCGTCGGCACCGAAGTTGAGCGGAGAGGCGGAATCGGGCTTCACGGCAAGCAGCCGGTGCACGGCGTCGTAGGTAACGTCGCACGCATTGAGCAGTCGGCTCGCATCGTTGTCGTTGTCTTTTAAAATAGCCAGCAGCAAATGCTCGGTATCGACCTGGTTGCTGTGAAGCAATCGGGCCTCAAGCGTGCACAGCCTAAGAATTTTTGCCGACTCGGGCGAGAGCGTCAATTCGCTGAAGACATCGGCATGCCGGCTGCCGCCATTGGCAGCTGAGGCTTCGAGTTGCCGCTTCATGTCGGTGAGACGAATATGGAACTTATGGAGCAACTCAATTGCCTTGCCCGAATTTTCGCGCAGCAGGCCAAGGAAAAGATGGCAAGGGGCGATGGCCGGGGATTGCAGGCGCTCGGCTTCTTCTTTGCTGTAGATTAATATCTGCGAAACACGTGGGGAAAACTGGTTGTTCATTTTTGTTTACTGTGGCTTTTGGTGCAAAGGTAATCTAATTCTGTAAAAACTTACGAGCAAATGGTATGCCAAAGTTCGCATCTACTGCAAAACAAGCGGCACCGCTGCATGCAAAACTAAAAAGCAGGTATGCCTTTTCACTACGGCACACCTGCATTTATTAATACCTAACAATATTCTTATTCAATTTATACCAATCCCCGTCCGTGGCAATTTTTGAATTTCTTGCCGCTGCCGCACGGACAAGGATCATTGCGCCCCGGCAGTTTGTCGGCGTGCACAGGCTGCGGTTTCTGCGGCTGGCGAGTGTCGGAGTGTGCAGCCTGCTGCTGGTTTTCGTCTACAAGATCGGTGCGACTCTCAGTGTACTGGGGACGCTGTGGGCGCGGATCTTCGTGGGCTTCCTGTACTTCCTCGCCGGCGCGCAAAGGTATCTGCCCACGCATGAGAATGGAAACCGTGCCGGTGTTGATTTCATTTATCATCTTGTCGAAAAGCTTCACGCTTTCGAGTTTGAAGATAACAAGCGGGTCTTTCTGCTCGTAGCTGGCGTTCTGCACCGACTGCTTCAGTTCGTCGAGTTCGCGGAGGTTCTCTTTCCATGCATCGTCGATGTCGTGAAGCAATACAGCCTTTTCAAAGTCCTTCACTATGCTGCGGCATTCCGTGCGGTAAGCTTCCTCGAGGTTGCTGGTAATGATATAATGCCGTTTGCCGTCGGTCACGGGTATCTGTATACGCAGATAGCGGTCACCTTCATTCTCGAACACTTCCTTGATTACAGGCCATGCCACCTGGGCCATGCGCTGGGTACGGCGGGAGAAATTGTCCATAGCCTGCTGGAATGCGCTTTCGTAGAGGGTTTCGCGTTTTGAGTTTTCGAATTCCTCAGAGGTGAAAGGCACTTCCATGGCAAAGATCTTGAAGAAGAGTTCGCGACAGCCTTCGTAGTCGTTGTTGTCGACAATGTTTATGCAGCGGTCCCAAATCATGTTTGAGATGTCCATTCCGATGCGTTCGCCCATAAGTGCGTGGCGGCGCTTTTCATAAATCACGGTGCGCTGCTTGTTCATCACGTCGTCGTATTCGAGCAGATGTTTGCGTATGCCGAAGTTGTTTTCCTCCACTTTTTTCTGTGCGCGCTCGATGCTGTGGTTGATCATGGGCGATTCTATGACCTCGCCTTCCTTGAAGCCGAGACGGTCCATGACGCGTGCTATTTTTTCGGAAGCGAAAAGACGCATGAGTTTGTCTTCGAGCGAGACGAAGAATACGGATGATCCGGGGTCGCCCTGTCGCCCGGCACGCCCGCGCAGCTGGCGGTCGACGCGCCGGCTTTCGTGGCGTTCGGTACCGATGATGGCAAGGCCTCCGGCATCGCGCACCGCGGGCGAAAGCTTTATGTCGGTTCCGCGGCCGGCCATATTGGTGGCTATGGTGACTATGCTGCTTTCGCCGGCATGGGCCACGATGTCAGCTTCCTTCTGATGAAGCTTTGCATTGAGCACATTGTGGCTTATGCCGCGCATGTCGAGCATCTTGCTGAGCATTTCGGAAATCTCAACGCTGGTAGTGCCCACCAGTACGGGGCGCCCGGCCTTTATCATCTTTTCGATTTCCTCGATTACGGCCTTGTATTTCTCGCGCTGTGTCTTGTAGACACGGTCGTTCATGTCGTTGCGTATCACAGGGCGGTTGGTGGGGATTTCCACTACATCGAGCTTGTAGATGTCCCAGAACTCTCCGGCTTCGGTGCTTGCCGTGCCGGTCATGCCCGCGAGTTTGTGATACATGCGGAAATAGTTCTGCAAGGTAATGGTAGCGAAAGTCTGGGTAGCCGCTTCGATTTTCACATGTTCCTTAGCCTCCACGGCCTGATGGAGCCCGTCGCTCCAGCGGCGGCCTTCCATGATACGGCCCGTCTGCTCGTCAACGATTTTCACCTGCCCGTCGATAACCACATAGTCGTCGTCGCGATTGAACATGGTGTAGGCCTTGAGCAGCTGCTGCAG
>CAVFSQ010000113.1:0-5299 GCA_963625145.1 Bacteroidaceae bacterium
TGCCTCCATAGCATCACGCTCTGGAGTTCCTTCTTTACCCCAGACCTCATCTACTACATCAGACAGTGGAGTTAATTTCATCCGTGCCATAATTTACTTATTTTTGTTCGAAATATTCTCTTCTCATATCTTCTGCTTTGGCGATTTCCTTGGCAGGAGTCTTCTGTGTCTTTTTTACAATGCCATGAGTGGCAATGACCAACGTTTCGATCTCTGTATCCCAAAAGGAAAAGAGACGGTAGCAGTTGCCATTATACATCGTGCGGAACTCCCAAATATTGGAGTTTTCCAATTTCTTGAAGAGTTTCTTGTCCATAACCCCTTGTTCTATTTTCTTGTAGTTATAGGTGATTTTCTCTTGTACTTTTGGTGGCAAAGACCTAACAAAGTGCAAGGCATCTTCCATTAAAACTACCTGTATATAGTGCATTGCCATGAGGCACGATCTATTTGCTTGCTACAAAGTTACATGTTTGTTTCTGATTTATGCAACACCTTTGCCAACAATCTTCTTTACTGTCCTCTTTTTATTCGAAACAGCAGTTATTGTTGCCGGTAAAAGCTTCACGCCCTATTCCGGCATCCTGTCCGGGGCTGCCGGCACGGCGAAAATTGCGGCTACAAATTTTGCGGTTAGGCTTCTTTGCGCTAACTTCGCGAAATAAATCAACTACGGCTCGTGACGGAAAAACATATTGTTATCGAAGACATTGACCCAAGAGTGCTTTACGGGGCCAACAACACGTACCTGCGCATGCTCAAGGCACTCCACCCCAAGCTCCGCATCGTGGCGAGGGACAACGTTATCAAAGTCATGGGCGACGAAAAGGCTATTGCCGATTTCGAAAGCACGATAGAGTTGCTGGTGAACCGCTGCGCCAAATACAACACGCTTCGCGAAGCCGACATCATCGACATAGTAAAAGGGCGCAAGCCTTTCGACGAAGACGACGACAGCGTTATAGTCTACGACACCAAGGGGCGCCCCATACGCGCCAAGACCGAAAACCAGCAGAAACTTGTAAAGGCATACGCAGCCGACGACATGCTGTTTGTCACAGGCCCAGCCGGAACCGGCAAGACATATACGGCCATAGCCATCGCCGTGAAAGCGCTGAAAAACCGCGAGGCGCGCAAGCTCATCCTAAGCCGGCCTGCGGTGGAAGCAGGAGAAAAGCTAGGATTTCTGCCGGGCGACATGAAAGACAAGATAGACCCTTACCTGCGTCCGCTCTACGATGCCCTGGAAGAAATGATACAGCCGTCACGCCTGAAGGAAATGCTGGAAGACGGCACTATACAGATAGCACCGCTGGCTTTCATGCGCGGGCGTACGCTAAGCGACGCCGTGGTAATACTCGACGAGGCGCAAAACACCACATCGGCACAAATAAAGATGTTTCTCACTCGCATGGGATTCAACACCAAGATGATAATTACAGGCGACCGCACTCAAGTAGACCTTCCCGCTGCGCAGAAATCAGGGCTCGACGAAGCCATGCGCATTCTGAAAGGCATAAAAGGCATTGCATTCATAGAAATGGGCAAGAAAGACATAGTGAGAAACCCACTGGTGTCGCGCATTGTAGACGCCTACGAAAAGGACTTTGCCAACACCGGCCACAGCGACGGCGACAGGAACGGAAATTCATAAAAAACATCATACACAATGGACAAAGCATTAATCAAAACAGACTACCACTTTCCCGGACAGGTAAGCGTTTACAACGGAAAAGTGCGCGATGTTTACAACATCGCAGGCGAAAAACTGGTAATGGTAGCAACCGACAGGATTTCGGCTTTCGACGTGATTCTTCCCAAAGGTATCCCTTTCAAAGGTCAGGTGCTCAACACCATAGCATCGCGCGAGCTGGACGCCACAAAGGACATCTGCCCGAACTGGAAACTCGCCACTCCCGACCCTACCGTTACAGTGGGAGTTATGTGCAAGGGCTTTCCCGTTGAAATGATTGTAAGAGGATATCTGTGCGGAAGCGCATGGCGGGCATACAAGGCCGGAGCACGCGAACTGTGCGGCGTGAAACTGCCCGAAGACATGCGCGAAAACCAGAAGTTCCCCACTCCAATCATAACCCCCACAACAAAAGCCGAAATCGGCGACCATGACGAAAACATCTCGCGCGAGGAAATCCTGGCACAAGGACTTGTGCCAGAAAAGGAGTATGAGATTATGGAGAAATACACCCTCGCACTTTTCGAGCGCGGCACGGAAATAGCTGCAAAGCGTGGGCTGATACTCGTTGACACAAAATACGAATTCGGCATGCACAACGGCGAAGTGACACTTATGGACGAAATACATACGCCCGACTCTTCGCGCTATTTCTACTCCGAAGGCTATAAGGAGAAGTTCGAAAAAGGCGAACCGCAGAAACAGCTTTCAAAGGAATTCGTGCGCGAATGGCTGCTGAGCAACAATTTCCAGGGACTCGAAGGACAGACACTGCCCGAAATGACCGATGAAATCGTGGAGAACATCTCAAACCGCTACATCGAACTCTACGAAAGCATTACAGGTGAGAAATTCAACAAGGAAAGCAACGGCGACCCCGAAGAGCGCATAGAAAAGAACGTAATGGAATACCTCGGCAAATAATCGGCCGGCCATTACAACAAAACTTTAAAAGCGTGTGCTGGATTTTTTTGTTACCGGCACACGCTTTCTTTGTTTCTTTGTAGGTCAACCCTTTCGCTGCTGTTCCTTAAACTCGCTCGTGAACAAGGTATGTCTTGCGGTAAGGCTCGGCCGCGGTATCGGCACGTATTATTTCCGAAACCTCGGGCATAGGGCACACGCCGCCGCCGCGAAGAAGAATTCTTATCTGGTCGGCCTGCATATTGTACATATCCTTTTCGATAGTCTTTTCGCACGCGAAAAATTCCGCTTCACTTTCGATAATTCCCATTTTCGAGGCAATGCGCTTCCGCACTTCTTCAAGGCGCCCTTCGGGCGCTTTTCCACTATAGATTTCAGTCTTAAACACACGTCGGTTGATGAAATTGCCGCTCAATGTCGCAAGAATCCTATCATCGCTATGCTGCCAAACCTTCAGCGCCGAAATAATGTCGGTATCGTCAAGCTGCTGGTAAATGTCTAGGCACTCCACATCGCTTTCAAACATGCCGCGCGTGACTTTTCGGCTCAGGAAGTATTCAAGTGCAGGCGATGCAAAAAGCTTGTTGCCGGCGGCAATCAACTGCCGCGCCCTTTTCAACGCGCCCGTTAGCATAGTTTCCGCAGCTATGGCCGTTTTGTGGTAATACACCTGCCAGTACATCATGCGACGCGTCATCAGATAGTTTTCTATCGAATAGATTCCCTTTTCGTCCACAGCAATATGGTCATCCTCCACATTGAGCATCTGAATAATGCGCGCAGCCCCCACATTCCCTTCTCTTACGCCCGTGAAAAACGAATCACGGCATAAATAGTCAAGTCTGTCCATGTCGAGCTGGCTCGAAACCAGTTCGTGAAGGAATTTCCGGGGATAGGTATCAGAGAAAATCGCAACGGCCTCGGTCAGGGCGCCTTCGGTTTCGGCATTCATGCGCTTCATCATCGCAAGCGAAATATGCTCATGGCTCACTTCGGGTATAAGGACGTTTTCCAGCACATGCGAAAATGGTCCGTGCCCTATATCGTGAAGCAGTATCGCCGCCAGCAGCCCTTCGCGTTCGCCCGGAGCCAGCTTTACACCCTTAGCTTCGAGCGAAGCAATGGCCTGGTGCGTCAGATGATACGCCCCTAGCGAATGCTGAAACCGCGTATGCTGCGCCCCAGGGTACACTATTCCCTCTACGCCGAGCTGGCGTATGCGGTTAAGACGCTGGAAAAGCGGATGCTTCACGAGCGCAACTATCAGGCCGTCTTCGATATACACAAAGCCGTGAACGGGATCGATAATGAATTTCACGATGCAAAGTTTATTGTAAAAGGTCTATCGGCTAACCAGGCACCGTCACGCGATACTCTCCAGGGCCTTTGCCATCTGTTCAGCAAGCTCTTTGGCCTTTTCGCCCGCAGTTTTCGCATAATTTTCGGTAGAATCGGCGAAAATTATGCCGCGCGACGAATTCACCAGGCCACAGTCTTTTGTCATGCCGTATTTGCACACTTCCTCAAGCGATCCCCCCTGAGCACCTACGCCGGGCACAAGCAAGAAGCTGTCGGGCACAATCTTGCGCACGTCGCCTATCAGCGTGCCACGGGTAGCGCCTACCACATACATCATATTATCGGGCGTGCCCCACTCAAGGCTTTTACGCAACACTTTTTCAAACAGACGCTCGCCGGCCGCATCTTCCGTCATTTGGAAATCAAGACTGCCGGCATTGCTGGTAAGCGCAAGAAGCACAACAAACTTTCCTTCATGCTCAAGAAAGGGAGTAACGCTGTCGCTTCCCATATACGGAGCAACAGTTATGGCATCGGCCCCCAAATCGTCGAATGCAGCAGCGGCATACATGCGCGACGTATTGCCAATGTCGCCACGCTTGGCATCGAGTAGCACGAAATGCTCGGGATAGTTCTCCTTAAGGTATTCTATGGTGCGACGAAGAGTGCTTTCGCCAACTATTCCTGCCGATTCATAGAAAGCAGCATTAGGCTTGTAAGCTACACAATAGGGTGCAGTAGCATCTATGATATTTTTGTTGAAAGTATACATTGCATCGGTATCGTTTGCCAGGCATGAGGGCAACTTTTTAAAGTCGCTGTCAAGACCGACGCATAGAAACGACTTGCGTTTGAAAATAATGTCGATTAACTGTTTGCGGTTCATTTTTAGATGATGTTTTATGATTTCCATACAAATTTAGGCATAAACCGCGAGACTGAAGCATTAAGTGTGTGCCGATAAACGTTACAACCAAACCGAATCAACCGAAAATGCGCCGAAAAACATACCGCTTTTACAGTTCGTACAACTTTTAAGACACGGAAAAACAGGATTTATAATACCGTTGCATTGAATATAGTACTATAAAGACATTGCTTACAAAGCACAAAGTAAAGCAGAACAATTCTCAAAAATCATTCAACAAACTCGCACCTTTTAGAGAGCAATACAGCAAAACGCATAATTTATAAATCTAAACGCTACTGACAAAATGGCAGTAATGTTTAGCGTGAAACATTTCGCTTTTCCGAAGGCAGAAAACTTTCATAAGTCTGGTCGTCATAAAACACCCGAATCTCTACAACTTTTGTACGCACAATTTTAGTCTGAATTATTGGCTTTTCAATCGGGTGGTTTTTAATTTTCGAAGACTGCTCTTC
>CAVFSQ010000114.1:0-5283 GCA_963625145.1 Bacteroidaceae bacterium
GTTTACGATAATGCTGTTGAACATGTTGGCGGTAGACTGTGCGTAGGTGTTGGCGTCGGCACCGTAGGCGAGACGCAGGTCGTTGCGCGAAGAATAGTTGACACGTATTTTGAACATTATCTTGGGCTCGTTGACATACACGTCGCAGGCTGTCATCGTGGAACTGAGTTCGATTTCCTTCACGTTGTCGCGGTTGGTAAAGAAATGGTACGGAAGATAGAATTTCCCTTGGTCGGCCCACCATTTGCCCCAGGTGTTGACCACGATGAAAGCCCCAAGACACGTGTTGCCTTCGCTGTCGGTGCTTTCCACGGTGTCGTCGTAGCCCACAATGGTAAGCGCGTGTGATCCTTCCGAAGCGAGGGCCGTGAGCAGCGACTTGTAGCCGGTGAGGCTGGGGCCGCTGTAGCTGTTGTTGATTTTCCAGTTTGAAGAGCGTGTGGAAAACGTGAGCACTCCGCCGCCTTTCTCGCCGTTGCCGCGGTCATAGAGGTATTGCTTTATCTTTTGCAGCCCGGCGGTGTCGGTGTCGTCGAAACGGGTTATTTTCTTTACCCGGTAGCGTGCCGCACGGAGGTATTTATCGTAGCCCGAGGCCCAGCGGAATTGGTAGACCGAGGAATATCCGTAGTCTTCTTCAGTCATTACGCCGAAGTTCTTGGCAATCATAAGCCCTTCGTCCACGAATCCGCCGTTGTCGGCTCCATCGTTCACCATATTCCAGGTAAAGAGATAAGCAAACTGGTTGGCTTCGCTTGCCGACGCATCGCGGTCGAGCAGACGGTTTATTTCGTAGGTGAACATGTAGCCGATGCCCGAGGCTTGGGCGCACGAGCCGCCTTTCTGGTCGATTATCGGCGGGAAATACATGAGCCGCGAATTGTCAACAAACTGGGGAAGGGCCCCGAGACGCAGATAGACTGAAAACGCCGTGATGAGCGATGCAATGCGCAGAGTGTTCATGTGCAGGAGGGCGTTTATTTCATGCGGTTGTAGGTCTTGAGCGCTTCCTCGCGCACTTCGGGAGCATAGCTGCTGTCTTCGCTCACTTGCTTTGCGAAGGCTGCTATGACTTCTTTCTGATACGACTGGTTGCGCCAGCCGAGCGATTCGAGTATCATCTGCTGCACCTCGGCATTGCCGGTGTTTTTCACGGCGTCGATAAGCCGGGGCACGAGATAAAGCGGAGTGTAGTTGCGGGTGGTGCGTATGGCCATGCGGCGTTTCTTGATGGGGGTAGTGTCGTTGCAAACCTCGTCGATGGTGCTTGTCCATCGGGTTGCCGAGCTTTTTATGGCTTCGGCAATCTTGCTGCGCGTGGCGGGCTTGTCGAGGTAGACTACACTGTCGGTGTCGAACTGGCGTGCGAATTCGGCCATCAGCTTGTCTTCCGGGAAAACAGAGAGGGCGCTCATGGCGCTGTAGTTGCAGCGCTCGGAGGTGTTGTTGCTGATGGCCACTTTTATAAGGGCAGGGATGAGGCTGAAGTCACCGCTCTTGTTGATGTAGTTGAGGGCGAAGCGCTGCACCAGTTCGTAGCTGTCGCCTACGCCGAGCGAAAGGGCTTCGATATATTCGTCGCTGCCCGTTTCGGAAAGCGATGTCAGGGCCTGCACCCTGACGAGAGCCGACTTCGATTCGCGGAAAACCTTAAGGAGTTCGGCCGGAGACATTTTCCCGGCCTGGCAATATTGCTCTATGGCCATGCTGCGCATGTCGGGGTAGTTGTCGTTGTCGAGATATTTTGCCCACGCCCGGTAGTTGCTCCCGGCGATAAGGGCATTGATGTCGGGCGCCGGGGCTGCGGGTGTGAACGAGAAAGTAGGGTCGCCTATCAGGTTCGATTCCAGGTAGCCGCTGAAGCGCGGAATGTTGCCGATGCAGGCGCCGAGCCCCAGCAGTCCCATGTAGCGGTCACTCCATTTGTCCTGTAGCACGTTTACCGAATTGGCAATCACGGCCACAGTGGTGCCGGGGCTGAAGATGTATTCGTTGGCAATGCAGTCGTCGAGATGAAACGAGCCGGTGAAGCAGGCGTCGATCATGACCACGCGGCAGTTGGGACGGTAGCCGTGAACCTTGAAGTCGGCAATGGTGAGGTCCTGGTCGGCGTCGTCGAGCGAATCCTGTTTGAGGATTTCGGGGTTGTAGGCATCGTTTACCCATGATTCGGGCACGTCCATGAATTTTGCAAGCCGGGTGATCATGCTGTCCTTGCCCATGCCCTTGTCGTCCACGGCGTGGCGAAGGTTGGCCCTGAGATAGGCCCGTATCCAGTTTTTGGCATCGCGTGCCGTCTCCACGTCGGGAAGCCCGTCGATGTATTGCGTGTCGGGAGCGCCGTGATGGTGAAGGATTGCGAAATCGAGGTCGGGCCGCATCAGTTCGTTCATCAGCAGGAACTTTGTCTTTTTCTGCTGCCCGTTGTAGATGTAGCCTATGCCGTTCTGCTGCTGCCGGAGCCACGGGAAGTGCTCATAGATGCCCAGCTTTTCGTCGATGCGGGCCATGAGCGACCCCGACACGTAGCCGTGGCCGTTGAAGTAAAGCATCTGGCTGAGCCGGCGGGTAGAGCGTTTCTCGTGTGCCGCTTTGCGCAGGAAGCGGCGCAGCTTTTCGTAGCGGTTTGTTCCGCCGGCATCGGTGGGGCGTATGCGGCCGGAATAGATGGAAGGGCGGATGCGCTGGCGTGAATCTGCCGTGAGCGAATAGTAGAAGCAGTGCTTCAGAGAATCGTCGTGGGCAATGAATTTGAATTTGAGGTCGAAATCGTCGTAGAAGCGGTCGGAGGGAATCGACGACTCGCGGCGGTCGTTGTTCTGGTTCATTTTGAAGGCCGAGGTGAGGTGCTGGGCGTCACGTATCATGGCCACGGGAATGTCCCCTATCAGCACAGTGCCTTCGATGGGCGAAGCTTTGCGGGAGTAGAGCCTTTGCAGTGCTGCCCGGATAGAGTCGGGTACCCCCCAGCGGTCTTCCACGACGTACACTTTCAGCCCGTTGACGTCTTCAATGGCTTTTGAATAGTTTTCTATCTCGGTTTTAGCCTCCTGATAGCTTTTTGGGTCAACCACAATGGCAAAACCGCGTTTCACGGCGGCATTTGCCTGGGCGGAAACCGCCACGATGGTTGCCAGGGTAAGGAGTTTTGCAATTTTTCGGTTCATATTGTCGGGGTATTGGCCGCTGGTCATTTCAGCGGAGCAGTATTGTATTTTAGGGTGATGTTGTATTTTCCGTTGCGGGTTATGCGGTTGTAGGTTTTGAGCGCTTCGGAGCGCACGGCTTCGCTTTCGCCGGGGTTTTCGCTTATTTCCTTCGATATTCTTGCTATTACTGGAGCCTGGTATGAGTGTCGGTACCATCCCATTGCTTCGATGAGGGCCACGCGGCGTACATCGTTGCTGTTCGTCCTGACGAAGTTCATGATGTCGGGGATGCGCGAGTGGGGGCAATAGAGGCGCATGCACGAGGCACTGAAATTGAAAGCCTTGTCGCGTAGGGTGTCGGCAATTATTTCATCAACTTCTTTTTCCCAATAGTTTGCGTATTTTGAAATCACTTTTTGGTATTTTGCGCCGAGCGAGTCTTTGTTCACATAGTCTGCTTTAGCCCATACTTCGTCGTAGGCTTTTTGCAGTACGTCTTTCGCAAAAAATTCCACAGCCATTCTTGCGTCGGCATTGACGCGTGCCGAGGCGCTGTTGTCGGTCCAGATTTTTACCAGCGGTTTTGCCAGTTCTTCGCTGCCGTTTGTCTTTGCATAATTCACGGCAAAACGCTGCACCATCTCGGCTTTGTCGTAGATGGCTGCGGCTATTCCTTTTACGAAGTCGTCGCCTCCGGCCAGGGCAAGCAACTGCAGGGCCTGCATTCTCACCTGGGCGAAAGGCGAGGACTTCAATGTCTTGAGCAGTTGGGCAGTTGATACTTTTCCCTTGTCGAAGCGCTGCAGAAGCTTAAGTGAAATGCCGTCAGCAGTGGCTGTTTCCTTGATTTTGGTCTCGGGAGCGAAGAAAAATGTTGGGTCGCCAATGATGTGGCTTTCGAGCAGTTCCTGATAGTTGTTGATTTCGCCGATGGTATGCGAGTAAGCGAGCAGACCGATTAGGCGGTCGTACCATTTGTCTTGTATCACGTTTACCGTACCGCCCATGCATGCCACCGTTTTTCCGTCGGAAAAGATATACTCGTTGGCAATGCAGTCGTCGTTTTGGAAAGCGCCGTTGTAGCATGCGTCGAAAATCACCACGCGCGAGCTGGGACGGTAGTTGTATGACGCGAAATCAGGCAGATGAAGATCGCGCTGCACAGCGTCTATGGAATCGGGAATGTCTTTGTTGGCCTTGCCGAGATACTGGGTATCGAAATCGCCATGATGGTGCAGAATGCTAAGATCAAGGTCTTCTCTCTGCAATTCATTCATGAGAGTGGCTTTGATGTATTTTTCCTGCGAATAGTCAATGTACGTTATTGACTGTTCCCGGCTATTTTTAAGCCAAGGGAAGTGTTCGTAGTATTGTATCTTTTCGTCCATGGCCGCCACGCGGCTTTCGTTGAGCGAGCCCTGTCCGGTGAAGAAGAAAATGCGGTCGAGTTTGTTGCCGGCAAGTTTCTCGGCTGCGGCTTTGCGCAGGAATTTGCGCAGCTTTTCGTAGCGGCTTGTTCCGCCGGCATCGGTAGGACGTATGCGCCCCGTGAATATGGAGGATTTTATATATTGCTCGCCGTCGGCGCTGAGGGAATAATAAAACAGTGTGGAAGTGCTGTCTTTTTCAAGGTAGCGGAATTTCAGTCCGAAGTCGTCGTAGAAGCGATCGGAGGGGACCGACGATTTTCCCTTGGGCAACTTTTGGCTCATCTTGAAAGCCGAAGTGAGATGCTGGGCATCGCGTATCATGGGGACGGGAATGTCGCCTATAAAGACTGCGCCCTGTATCTGGCCTTTGCTGTACATGGAGCGGAGGCAGGCACGTATGGAATCGGGCACGCGCCAACGATCGTCAATGGTATAGACCTTCAATTTGTTTTCCTGTTCGATGGCGCGGGCGTAGGCTTCCACCTCAGTTTTTGCCTGGGCATGGCTTTTGGGGTCGATAATAATGGCAAATCCCTTCGCCGCCTTGATTGGCTGCAAAAGGATCAGAGTCATTGACAATAGGATTATGCTTCTCTTTGTTGTCATATTATATTATGTATCTTGTTTCGCTCGGAATTTTCCGAAGTTTTCTTTTCATGCAATTGCTTTCTGCTTATATTTCTTGATGGGCAATGCGAAAAAAC
>CAVFSQ010000115.1:0-5278 GCA_963625145.1 Bacteroidaceae bacterium
TTTCCATACCGAACGAAGAGATATACGCCCAAATAAAAACTCTGATTGACGAAGGGCACGACGTCACCATTGCCGTGGTAGGCACAAGCATGCAGCCGTTTTTCGAAAGCTACCGCGACGAGATAATGCTAACAAAGTGCAGCGCCCCCAAGGTAAACGATGTTGTGCTTGCCCGCACCGACAACAACCTGTATGCGGCCCACCGCGTGACGGCAATATGCGGGCAACGCTTCACCATGCGCGGCGACGGCAACGTCTACGGCACAGAAACCGCAACATTCAGCGACATCATCGGAGTTGTGAGCCATTACCGCCGCTGCGGGGCAAAGAAATTCCGCAGAATTGACTCCATACGCTGGCGGTGGCATACGCTGACATGGCCGCGCAACGCCACGCTGCGCCGACTGGCGCTTGCCTTCCATCACCATATTTATCTGAAATTACTTTGGCTTGCAAAAAAGCCCGAATGGATTGAACTCGAAAGAAAAAGAAGAAAGAAATGAAACTGACCGAAGGATTTGAACTACGGACACTGGCCGGACACAACATTGCCGTACCGACATCGTCAAAAAACATCGATTTCTCGCATGTGCTCCTCCTTAACGAAACAGCCCTGACTCTGTGGAAACACATGGCGAAAGGCGACTTTACGGCTGACGACCTTGCCCGCGTGCTGACTGGAACCTATGAAGTAAGCCTAGAGGAAGCAACCGCCGATGTAGACAAACTGTTGGATAACATGCGGGAACTGGGGATGATTGAAGACTGACGGCAGACCGCAGGAATGCCATCCTGCAGTTTCAGGCTGGTATTAAGACAATAAAAGCTATCTTTGCCATCGGATATGCATCTGAAAGTTTTTTTCCTTGCCCCCCTTGTTGCCGCGGCACTCGCAATGCCGGCGGCGGCGCAAGACTGCATATCCCCCGGCAACGCCACTACATACGAAGCCAACCGCTATTCCATGCACTCGAACATGATAGGCATCGGAAGCACAAACCGGTTGGAAACCTACCTCTCTCCCTTTGAATATACCGGCACGGAACTGCGATTCCTGCACGAATCCATGCGTGCCACACACCTTCTTAAAGGGCGCATCAGCACCCAGCAGTTCTTCGAAGGCAACCTGAGCTATTCGGAAAGCCCTTCACACAACGCCCACTACATAGCCGGCGATTTCGAATGGCGCATAGCCTGGCACTACAACTGGAACCCTGCCCGCGGGCTGCACCTGCTTGCCGGACTGCAGACGGGAGCAAGCATCGGCGGCGTTTACAACACGCGCAACGGCAACAATCCCGCGCAGGGCAAACTCAGTGCCGACATTGCCGCATCGGCCATAGCCGTCTATCACATTCCGCTGCTCAAGCGCACATTTCCAATACGGTGGCAGATGGACATTCCCCTGCTCGGCGCCATGTTCTCGCCGGCATACGGGCAGTCGTATTACGAAATGTTCTCACTCGGCCACTACGACCACAACATCTGCGCCACCTGGACGGGCAACGCCCCTACGTTCCGCAGCCTTCTCACGCTCGACGCCCCGCTTGGCATCGGAACCCTGCGCCTCGCATGGCGGTGCGACATCAGGCAAAGCTACGTCAACCACCTCAAAAGCCATGCGTGGAGCAACCTGTTCATGATAGGCTACGTAAAGCACTTCCGCCTGGTGAAACACCGCGACAGCGATTCGCGCAAAACCATATTCTGAGCCGATGAAACAAACAATCGTTCTGCTTATTGCCATTTGCGCGGCGCTCGCGTCGTGCATCACCGAAGACGTGCCCGACAACACCCCCGAAGGCAACTTTGAATATCTCTGGAAAACCCTCGACCGCCGCTACTGTTTCTTTGAAGAGAAAAACGAACAGTACGGCGTTGACTGGAACGAAATATACAGCCGCTACAAGCCGGCGGTAAAAAGCGACATGTCAAGCGAACAGCTGTTCCAGCTCTGCGGCAAGATGCTCGCCGAACTGCGCGACGGGCACGTAAACCTCACCGCTTCACACGACATGGCACGCTACTGGAAATGGTTTGAAGACTATCCCGCCAACTACAGCGACTCGATAGAACGCATATACCTGAGCACCGACTACTGCATAACGTCGGGGATGAAATACCGCATACTGTCGGACAACATCGGCTACATACGCGTCGAAACTTTCGAAAACAGCATCGGCAGCGGCAATATGAGCGAAATGTTCCGCAGCCTGGCACTCTGCGATGCCATAATCGTAGACGTACGAAGCAACAGCGGCGGCATGCTGACCTCGGCCGAGCAGCTGGCTTCGGGGTTTGTGAACGAAAAGACGCTCGCATGCTACATACGCCACAAGACCGGCACCGGGCACAGCGACTTCTCCGACATGGAAGCCGTATACCTTACCCCTTCACAGGGCATACGGTGGCAAAAACCCGTGGCAGTGCTCACAAACCGGCACACCTACAGCGCGGCAAACACCTTCGTGATGTACGTCAAAGACCTTGAAAATTTCACCGTAATAGGCGATAAGACCGGCGGCGGCGCAGGCATGCCGTTCAACTCCGAACTTCCCAACGGATGGAGCGTGAAATTTTCGGCATGCCCCATGTACGACACCGCCCGGCAATGCACCGAAGAAGGCATCGACCCCGACATAAAGGTGGACATTACCTCCGATGATTACCAAAAGGGAATCGACACGATAATCGAAACGGCTCGCAAGGTATTGAAATCGAAATAAGCGGCATACAAGTTTTGCTGTTTGCGCGCAGATTGCTAACTTTGCACACCGCAAACACACTGCACGCACCTGTGGCGGAATTGGTAGACGCGCCAGACTTAGGATCTGGTAACTTCGGTTGTGTAGGTTCGAGTCCTATCAGGTGTACATCGCAACATTCCCGCAATTCTTGAAAGAGACGCAGGAATGTTTTTTATTGTGTTTCTCCCAACGATACGAAAAGTTGCAGAATCCGCCCGCACAATGCACCTTTTTCAAAACCAAGGCATTGCTTTTTCTTCTATGCGTAGAGAATTTTTCTTCTATGCGCAAAGAATTTTTCCGCTTTGCGCATGCAATTTTTCTGCAATGCATAGCTTCGGGGCCTTAGAGGTCCACCAAGCATAACCTCCGGTTGACTGGAGGTTTAAATAGTAGAAATTATAGAGGCTTTATAACCGTAAATCCCAGACATAACTACACAAACATGGTTAAAGTATACTAAGTATCTGATAATAAGTTTTAAAATATTTGCTAGTATCAAACAAAATGGTTATATTTGCAGTGTAATACATTGCAGATATGGCAAAAACAGGTTATAACATAATTGAAATCACCCAGTCCAAGACTGGAGTTACCTATATTTATGAGGATTATTCATATTGGGATAGTGAAAAGGGATACTCGACACACAAGCGAAAGTCCATCGGTAAGATAGACGAGAATGGCAATCGCATATACAACAAGTACTACCTTGAGAAGCAAGCAGCCAAGGCCAGAGGAGAGTACGTAGAGGAAAGACGAATAAACCCTACTGTCAAAGCCAAAACCGATATCTCCACAGTTGTAAAGGAACAGACGCCAGATGTTCACAAGGGTGATACTGTGGATACTCCGGTTGTGTCAACCACCGTGCTTCTGGGCCAAAAGATGGTGCTGGACAAAGCCTGCGAGACTATCAAATTACGCAAGGCGCTTTCCTCTGCATTCGCACAGGAAGAGACGGACTCCATACTGGCACTTGCATACTATACGGTCTGTCAGGGCAAGGCGTTCAGCCGTTCGGCAGACTGGCTTGTAGAACGCGGCTATGCAGATCTGGGGCTCACGTCACAGAGCATCTCTGTATTGCTCGCACAACTTACTGATGACAAAGTCAATACATTCTTCAAGACATGGATTGGGCAGCAGACCAAAGGCGATAGCATGCTCTTTGATATAACAAGCATCAGCACATACGGGAAGGGCAACCTCTATGCAGAGCGTGGGTACAACCGCGACCACGAGAACCTCGAGCAGATAAACATGTCGTTACTGACATCCGTAACAACAGGTTTGCCCATGTGGTACTGCGTCACACCTGGAAGCATGTCGGATGTTGTGGTATTGAAGTACGTTTTGAAGATATTGGACAAGTTGGGCATCAGCAAGTTCACTTTCTATGGTGACAGAGGATTCTACAGTGCCGGCAACCTGCAGATGATAACGAAGCGCGGCCACAAGTTCACCGTGCCAGTCCCTTCGTCTGTAAGTTGGCAAAAGGACATGATAGCAGAGAACAAGGCTACAATGCTGTCGCCAAGAAATGTAATAGAACTTGAAGACGGCTCTATTATATACGGAAAGACAATATACAAGATGTCAGAATATGGCCGTACATACTATCACGTCTATTTCGATCCAACACGCAAGAATAAGATTGTCAACGAATTCATGCACCGTCTGCAGAGATGCAAGTGCGAGCTTGAAGCAAACGAGGAGTTTGAGAAAAACAAGCACATGTACGAGACTTTCTTCATCGTCAAGAACACTCCGAAGCGTGGACGTATAGTAGAGTACAACGACAAGGCCATACAGGAGTACCTTGACAATGACAGCTGCTACTGGATTCTGATGTCAACAGCAGAGAAGGATACGAAGACTGCCCTCATGGCATACAGACAGAGGAATGACGTGGAGATATGTTTCGACGACGTCAAGAATTCCATGGACATGAGGCGCATGCGCAACCATACGGAAAAGACAATCAAGGGAAAGATCTTTGTCGTCTTCATCGCACTGATATTCTTGACACAACTGAGATTGATGGTACAGAAGATACCGTTGAAGGAAAGAAAGTATTGGTCGGAACATGAATTCCTCGAAAAGGTGGCATCATATACGAAAGTACACTTCGCAAACAAATACAAGGACGTATACACCGTACCAACGGCAAACCAGCGTCTTGCTTTCGACCTGCTGGATATAGAATATCAAGAAAAGAAGAGGGCCAAGGAAAAAGAAACAAGCAGTCAATCAGATGATAAAAAAGGCACATCGGATACATCAACAACTCAAGAGGCTCAGGATTGTCCTCCAGCGATTCTGAAAAACACCGTTTGACACAGTTTAGTTGACTTACCCAAATGAATCAGTATTTTGTTATATATTCTTTCCAAGTTTCAGGATATATTTTTTTAATTTTTTCTAATATCGTTTTGGGTATTTTACTTTTTCTTTCTTGATAATTTATGCCATGTTCTCCGAATTTGTTTATTATCGCTTTTTTCATTAAATACTCTTTAGAATTAAGC
>CAVFSQ010000116.1:0-5202 GCA_963625145.1 Bacteroidaceae bacterium
TTTGTAGCCGCCCGCCTCGAGCAACTGCTTCAGTACGTCAATCCGGTTGTGGATGTCGTTGAGCATCAGGAATGAAGTTTCGGTCTTTCGGCTGTCGTTGGTCGTGAATTTCAGCGGCTTCTTGCTGAAAACGTCGGTTGCGGCTACATATCCCCACACGATATGCCAGCCTTCGCGTTTCAGCACTTCCTGCGAATAGATGCGGTAGCGGTATGTGGTTCCGGGTTTCAGACCGGTTAGCCTCACGGCGTGCACGGTTCCGATGCGCTTTATGCCGATGTGCGTGTCGAAATACTGGGGGCGCTCCTCCGAGTAAAAGTTTGAGCCGTCGTCGGGCACGAGTTCCACCCATCCGTTTGAAGGCTGGTTTGTAGTCCATACAATAGTGGCTTCGGTTTCGTATACGTTTTGCAGATACGGGCCGTGAAGGATTTTTATCCCGTCGGCAAATGCTGCTGCCGGAACGATTGCCAGCAACAGAGCCAGCATCAGAAATTTTGTTATATGCTTCGTCATTTGTTTTTGATTGTATGATATTTCCCGCAAATTTAGCTAAAAATCCCCATACCCGCCGGGGCTATGCAAAAAGACTTCCCGTTTTGTCGACGGGAAGCCTTTAGCGGTGTATTGTTTTGCGCGCAGGTTATTTGCGGCTTGTCTTTTTGCCGGTTTTGGAAGTCTTGTTTTTGCTGAGGTCGAGTATTCTGACGTTGCGGAAACGCACTCCGGCTCCGTGGCCACAGAAACTCACATAGCCTTCCTTGTTGAAGAGGCCCGGATGGTTTTTGTGGTCAACGGTATACGGGTTTTTGTTGCTGCCGTCGGGGGCGATGTTGTGGCCCTGGCATGCTTTGCGGATGTCGCAGTCGCTCACTACGTCACCGTTGACGGTAACCTTGATGTGGTCGCCTTCAGCGCGGATTTCCATAGTGTTCCATGTGCCAAGCTTGCCGAAGGTCACGTGTTTCGGAACGTGTATGCCGTATACCGAGCCGTGCTGCTGGTAGGGGAGAAGGTCGGCATAAATCGGGTCATCGTGGTCGAGCACCTGGATTTCCATTCCGTCGTAGGCTGCATCCGAACCGATGTTGGTGCGAATGCCGATACCGTTGTTTACTCCGGGAACTTCGAAGCAGAACTCAAAGCGGTAAACAAAGTTGCTGTATTTTTTCTGCGTATAGAGGTTGCCGCTGCCGCCATAGTTTGCAGTTACGTAGATTGTGCCGTTGTCGGGCGTGTAGTTGGTGGTGTTGCCTTGCCACTTTTCGAGCGAGCGGCCGTCGAAGAGCACTTCGAAGCCTGCTTTCTTCTCTTCGTCCGACAGAGTGTAAACCGGTGTGGGCGCAAGTTTGTTGACATTGAAGTTCGAGATGTTTATATTGCCTTTCGTGGAAACTATTTCCATGTCGCCCGAAGTCGCTCCGGCCTTGGCACCCGTAGCTTCCTTGAACACGATGTTTACAAGCACGGGCTGCGCGTTTGAGGTTACGAATATGCGGTCGTCAACAAGTTTTACTTCAAGGGTATTGAAGTCGTTGGCAGCGTCAATGCCGAACTTCTTGTTTGTGCCAACCACTTCTACTCCTTCGCTTGTGAGGCGCAAAACGGCCTGCGAGCGCAGTTTTACAGTGGCTTCTCCCTCGGCTTTCCAGTCGAATGAGAAAGCTACGTTTTCCTGTTTGCTCGCGATATTGAATTTCTCGCCGCCGGCAATTTGCTGCGAGTTCTGGTTGAGCGTGTATCCGTTTCCGGCTTTGTGCTTTGCCACAATGCCCGCGATTTCGTCAATTGCATAACCGGCATCGGCATCGCCGGCATTCTTTTTGGTTTGCGCTACGCTTTTGGCTTTGTCAAGAGCCTTGAGCACATCGTCGCCGGCATTGAGTTCATCGGAATGCGCAACAATGTTCTTGACAGAAAGAGCGGCTGCATAGCCGGTCTCGGCGTTGTCCATGCTGTTGGCAAGGAATGCCAGCGACTGAACGTTGTGCACATTTCCCAAATCGGAAAGAATCTTCGAGACAACCTGGCTTGACGGTGCGCAACGGTAAGCGCTCAACAGGTGCTGGTACTTGGTAACGTTGTTGGGAATGTATTTGTCGACCAAAGTAATGTCGCGTGAAATCAATTGGTCCTTGTATGCCGGATAACTTACGGCAACTTTACGCAGCACGGGTATAACCTCGGCATTGTCGATGAGAAGCATCGATTTTGCTGCCGATTCGGCTGTGGAAGAGTTCTCGAGGGCTTTCTGAAGGTCGGTTATAGCCTCGCTTGTGCCCGACTGTGCAAGAAGCGGATAGAAATATTCGGAATGTGAACTGCCTTTGACCATTTGCGCAGCCTTTGCGTATTGGTCAGCGCCGCTTTGGGCTACTAGAGAGTTGCAGAGGGCTTTCTGCAGCTTTTCGGTAGCGGTTCCCGAACTCTTTTCAAGCAATGCGGCAATGTTGCCGGCATATTCGGGACTGGAAGCGGCAACGCCGGAAAGCGCATCGTAGGCTGCTTCGCTTACCTTGGCATCCGACGATGCCGTGAGCTTTTCAACTTCGCTGTATGCGGAATGGATGTGGCGTTGCCCTGCTATCTGGAGCGCCGAAACAAGAGTCTGCGAATCCTTGCTGCCCTTTAGCGTGGAGACTATGCCCGAAGCAATGTTTCCGTTGAACGCGAGAAGATGGCTTGAAGCATATGTACCGTTTTTGCCGCCGAGCTGCGAAACGAGGGCTTCAAGCGCTTTCGAGCTGCCGGTCTTTGCAAGAGCTTCCATTGCGCTGCACGACAAAGTGGAGTCTTTTGAAGCTATGGCTGTGAGCATAACGTCTTCGAATTGTTTGCAATGGTTGTTGCCGAGCCATCTTACAACGTCGGTCTTGGCTGCGTCCGAAAGGGAAGAGTAGCTTTTGGCTACGATGCCGTAGATGTCCTTGCCCGCAAATTCCTCGCCATAAAGAAGGGCGGTATTGCGGTACTGTATGTCGCCGTCCTTGAGAGCCTTGAGTATTACCTTGGCAGAACCGTTTGTTCCCGACGATTTAAGGAGCATGCGCAGACCTGCGCAACGCACTGCCGGAACGCTTGACTTGCCAAGCGCTTTCGCAGCCTTTGTCAATTGGCCACTGCTGCCGCAACGGTCAAGAATCTTTACGTACGCATCGAGAGCATGGCTGGCTTCGGGAGTGTAGCTTGCCGCTTTTGCCGCTTTTTCAAGAACTTTCAGCGATTTTGTGGTTCCGGTTGCGGCCATTGCGTCGTAGACGGCTATAAGAGTTTTCGAATCGTTACTTCCGGCCCACGTTATGAGTCTGTCTTCAACTTCGGTGGCGGCTATGTTCTTGCGCTCTGCAATTTTTGCCAAAGAGTAGGCGGGCACAGCTTCGGATGTAGCTATGAGTTTTGCTGCCTGGGCGTTGGTGTTGGGCATTGCCTCGATTGCCGCCAGGGCCGGAATGCTCAACTTTTCGTTGCTCAAGTATTTGGCGAAAACGTCGAAGTCGTCAGTGGTAGCCACACGCTTCAGCAGTGTAAGCAGAAATGCCTTGTTGGTTTCGTCGCTACAACTTTCTACGGCCTTGAGCAGTCCGGTGCGCACAGAAGCACGTGTGCTTTCGCCTTCTTTCGATGCGGCATAGTCGGTAATGCCGCTCAGGGCATATTCAAAGACTGCGTTCTTGACGCCTTCGCCTGCAGGCTTCAGGTTCTTTGCAATTTGCAGGATGCCTTCTTCGCCTGTTGCTGCCATTTCGGAAATGATTTTGCCGAAGGTGGCGGTGTTTTTGGCGGGAAGTTGTGCAAGTCCGTCGGCAATGACGGTCGAAGCCACGCGGTTGCGGCTGTCGGTCTGTGCGAATGCCGTTGCAAGACACAACATCGCAATCAGAAATGATGATATGTATTTTTTCATTTTCTTTTCGGTTTAGTATTTGTTACACTCTCGCGTGATTGTTAAAGATGCCATTCGCCTCTCATCGGCTGGTTTATCATTGCCGTTGCATCGGGGTCGCCGGTGAAGGTGCGGGTGTTGGGGTCGTAGTTCAGCACCTTGCGGTTGAGCCGCAGGGCAATGGCTGCCATGTTGACGAGTGTGCAACTGCGGTGGCCGTTGATTTCGTTGAGTGCAAACTTTTGCCGTGTGCGTATGCATTCGATGAAGTCGGTGCGTTGCGGCTCGGGGTCGGGCATTTCTGCAATTTTGTTCATCACGTCGGGAATGGTGCACTCGAATCCTTTGTAGACTTTGCCTTTCGGCCCTTCGATGTACGGGGTCTTGCCCGGCGATTCGTAGCCTTCGCCTTCAAGCACAATCTGGCAACCATCGGCGTAGGTGTATGTTATTTTGTGCCAAATTCCAACGGCATCGGGGTGCTGCTGCGGGGCGTCGACTTCAATTTTTATCGGCGATTCGTTGTCTTTGTCAAGCAGATATTGCACGGGGTCGAGGTAGTGCTGGCCCATGTCGGTGAGTCCTCCGCCGTCGTAGTCCCAATAGCCGCGGAAAGTCTGGTGTGTGCGGTGTTCGTTGTAGGGTTTGTAGGGAGCCGGGCCCAGCCACATGTCATAGTCAAGGCGCGACGGCACTGGCTCGGGAACAAGGTTTTCTTTTCCTACCCAGAAGAATTTCCATGCGAAGCCCGTGGCTCCCGAAACGGTGAATTTCAAGGGCCAGCCAAGCAGTCCGCTGTTCACAAGTTTCTTTAGCGGTTTCACCGTGGTGCCGAGTCCGTAGAAGGTGTCGGTGAAGCGGAACCATGTGTTGAGGCGGAAAATGCGGTTGTATCTTTTCACAGCCTCAATAACGGCACGCCCTTCGCCGATGGTGCGCGTCATGGGTTTTTCACACCATATGTCCTTGCCGGCGCGTGCCGCTTCAATGGCCATAAGTGCGTGCCAATGTGGCGGAGTGGCCACGTGCACTACATCCACGTTGGGGTCCTTCACCAGGTCGCGGAAGTCGGCGTATGTGGTGCAGTCTTCGTTGAACCTTTTCTTGGCTTCGGTTTGGGCGGTGTTGAGATGCTCGCTGTCAACGTCGCACAAAGCCACCAGGCGGCAGTATTTGTCACTTGTGAAGTGGTAGGACGAGCGACCTATACCGCCGCATCCGATAATGCCTTTTGTCAACTGGTCACTGGGGGCTATGTGGCCGTTGCCGCCCAATACATTGCGCGGAACGATGGAAAAGAGTCCTATTCCGCCTACTGT
>CAVFSQ010000117.1:0-5132 GCA_963625145.1 Bacteroidaceae bacterium
GCTATGACGTGCACCTTGTAAACAAGGCATCGAAATCGATAAAATACATATATCTCACTATCGACAAGGAAACGATGTTGCCGTTGTGCATACGCATCAGCGCCAACAATTCCGACTGGACAAGAATTTCCATCTTCGAAATAAGCAAAAAGCAAAAATTCGGCAGCGACAAATTCCATTTCAACCCCAAAGAATTCCCCAATGCCGAAATCATAGACTTAAGATAATGATGAACACGACAGACTGCCTTATCATAGGTTCAGGACCAGCAGGATATACTGCAGCAATCTACACCGCCCGCGCAGGTTTCAATCCGATTCTTGTTGAAGGAATGACAAGCGGCGGGCAACTCACCCAAACGTCTACCGTAGAGAATTTCCCCGGCTTTCCTGAAGGCATCGAAGGCTTTCAATTAATGGAAAACATGCGCAAGCAAGCCGAACGCTTTGGCACTAAAATAATTACAAGTTCTGTAGTCGCTGCCGATTTCGACAGTTGTCCGCTGAAAGTTACCCTTGACGACGGAAATGAAGTAAGCTGCAATTCGGTTATAATAGCTACCGGCGCCACTGCAAAATACATCGGGCTCGACGACGAAAAAAAGTTCGAGGGCAAGGGAGTAAGCGCCTGCGCCGTATGCGACGGTTTCTTCTTCCGCAAGAAAACTGTGGCCGTTGTAGGTGGAGGCGATTCGGCATGCGAAGAGGCTTTGTATCTTAGCCGTCTTGCAAGCAAAGTGTACCTTATAGTGCGCAAGCCGGTGTTGAGGGCCCCCAAAATAATGCAGGAAGAAATAGCCGCAAATCCCAAAATCGAAATTTTGTTCAACACCAATACCGAAGCTCTCTATGGCGAGAACAAGCTTCAAGGCGCCCGGCTGGTGGAATTCATCGGCACCGGGCAGGAAAGGCACTACGATCTAGCCATAGACGGCTTTTTCCTAGGCATAGGCCATAAGCCCAACAGTTCGATATTCAGCAAATGGGTAAAACTCAACGACGACGGCTATATTATCACCGAAGGCAAAAGTTCGCGTACTGGTCACCCCGGAGTGTTCGCTGCGGGAGACGTAGCCGACCCCGACTACAGGCAGGCAATAACAGCGGCAGCTTCGGGATGCCGGGCCGCACTGGATGCAGAAAAATATTTGAAAACAACTATACATTAATCATGAGACAGAAACTATTTCTCGCAGTAATCGCATTAAGTATCGGAACGTTCACACCGGCTTCGGCACAACTTTCCAACATTTTGTCTAAAATTCAATCGGCAATATCAAGCGTCACCAGCAGCAGTTCGAGCAGTCTGGAAGGCACTTGGGTATATTCCTGCGCTGAAATCGAATTCACGTCAGACAATATCCTTTCGCAAGTCGGCGGCAAGGTAGCTTCGAACAAGATTGAAAAAAGCATCAACAATGCGCTCACGAAATACGGCATCGCCCCCAACAAACTCTCTTTCACTTTCGGGAAAGACAGCACCTACACGGCAGCATATTCTTCGCGTTCCACACAGGGCACATACGTATACGCTGACAAAAAGCTTACCCTCAAGCCTTCTACATATTCAGGCCGTACCATAACAGCAAATGCCAGCGTAGGCAGCACTCTTACCCTTACCTGCAACGCCGACAAGATGCTTTCGCTGATACAGGCAATCGGCAGCAAAGTGTCATCCACCAGCCAAAATTCAACATTATCAATCATATCAAGCCTTGCAAAAAACTACAAAGGCATGCAAATAGGTTTGAAATTTACGAAGAAATAAGGCGCGTATACGACATTTGTCGATACAATTCACCAGAAATATAAGAGTTAAACAGAGAAAATTTGTCCAAACTAAAATTATTCCGTAATTTTGGAAAAGACAACAGAAAATTCTCCATAAATGGAAACACAAAAAGCAAAGCCTGCAACAGGCAAATTGGGTGTTTTGGTAGTTGGCCTCGGCGCCGTTTCCACAACATTCATTACAGGCGTACTTATGGTACGCAAAGGATTGGCAAAACCTGTCGGTTCGATGACACAATACGACAAGATACGCATCGGCCGCGGAAACAACAAGCAATACAAGCACTACGGGGAAATTGTTCCGCTAGCGAGCCTTGACGACATCGTTTTCGGCTCGTGGGATGCGTACCCGGAGAACGCTTACGAGTCAGCCATCAATGCCGAAGTTCTGCGCGACCGCGACATCAATCCTGTCAAAGACGAACTCGAGAAGATTGTGCCCATGAAGGCAGCGTTCGACCACGACTACGCCAAACGCATTGAAGGCAACAATATCATGGCTAATGCTTCGCGCAAGCAAATGGTGGAAAACCTTCGCAGCGACATAAGCAATTTCAAGAAAGACAACAACTGCGAGCGAATCGTTGTTATCTGGGCCGCATCAACAGAAATCTACGTTCCTTACTTTGCGCCCGTACACGACACGCTGGCAGACCTCGAAAAAGCTATCGACGCCAACGACACCGAGCATATCGCTCCCTCAATGTGCTATGCATATGCAGCGCTCAAGGAAGGCGCACCGTTCATAATGGGAGCCCCCAACACCACCGTTGACATCCCCGCAATGTGGGAGCTTGCCGAGCAGACAAAAGTCCCCATCGCAGGCAAGGACTTCAAAACCGGACAAACCCTGATGAAATCGGGAGTAGCTCCTATCATCGGCACACGCTGCCTTGGACTTTCGGGATGGTTCTCCACAAATATCCTCGGCAACCGCGACGGACTTGTGCTTGACGAGCCTGCAAACTTCCGCACAAAAGAGGTAAGCAAACTGTCCACGCTTGAGTCTATCCTCGACGGAGACAATCAGCCCGACTTGTACAACAACTACTACCACAAAGTACGTATCAACTACTATCCTCCGCGCAATGACAACAAAGAAGGATGGGACAACATCGACATTTTCGGCTGGATGGGCTATCCTATGCAGATAAAGATAAATTTCCTCTGCCGCGATTCAATACTTGCAGCACCGCTGCTCCTTGATCTGGTACTGCTCTCCGACCTTGCCCAAAGAGCCGGACGCTATGGAATACAGCGCTTCCTAAGTTTCTTCCTGAAGAGCCCGATGCACGATTTCACAAAAAACGAAGTACCGGTAAACAATCTCTTCCAACAATATACAATTCTGAAGAATGCCATTCGCGAAATGGGCGGTTACGAAGCCGACGAAGAAATCGACTGATTTTCGCCACCACCCAAAAGGCATAGACATTCTTTTTTAGAGTATCATTCTAGCTTCATGGTTTTGTATTATACAAAACCATGAAGCTTTCTCAAACAAAAAACCATTCTGACACGTGCGCAAGACCTTTATTCTGACATTAATAGCAATTATAGTAACAGCAGGACACATCAAAGCGCAACAGGTAAGCGGTGTCGTGGTTGATTCCCAAACGGGTCAAAGTCTGCCCTACGTCAACGTATTCTACGACGGAAAAGGCGTGGGTACAACCTCTGATGCCGACGGCAATTTCACAGTGCCATATCATAAAGGGTGGACGCAACTATCTTTTTCGTCAGTTGGTTTCAAAAAGAAAATTGTCACCATATCCAGTCCTATAACCTCGCTCACCGTAAAGCTCGATGTAAACGCCATTTCCATAAAGGGAGTCAGAGTTAAAGGACAACGTAAAAAATACAACCGCAAGAACAACCCTGCCGTAGATTTTATGCGCAAGGCTATAGCCGCCAAGAAAAACTACAACCTTAAAGCCAATCACGACTACTTCAGCTATCAGAAATACGTAAAACGCACATTGGCTTTCAACGACTTTACCGAAAAGTCTCTCAACGACGAACATTTCAAAAGCATGCCATTCCTGAAAGACAGAGTTGAAACCTCACCCGAAACAGGCAAACTTATCCTCCCCATTTCGGTTGACGAAGTTTTTTCAAAACGCATCTACAAACGAGACGGCAACATAGACAAAACCATTATAGAAGGAAAGAAGAGCACTGGCATCAACAAGTTTTTCACTACCGGCGACATTCTTACCACTATACTCGAAGACGTTTTTACCGATATTGACATTTACAAAAACAACATCAATGTGCTGCAGAAGGAATTCGTAAGCCCTTTGTCTTCTACCCAGGCCATTTCGTTCTACAGGTTTTTCATAGCCGACAGTCTGGAAATCGATGGAGACAAGTGTTATGAAGTGACGTTTACTCCGAACAATTCCCAAGACAGCGGATTCAACGGTAGCCTTTATATAACTACCGACAGTTCTTACCAAGTAAAAAAGGCTGTGCTCAATATCCCCAAAAACAACGATGTGAATTTTGTCAACGATATGCTCGTAACGCAGAATTTCGAAAAGTTGCCTTCGGGAGAGCATGTGCTCGTTGACGACAACATGACTGTACAAATCAACGTTGTGGGATATTTCACGAAAGTGCATGTAAAGAGGACTACCCATTACAACAATTTCGCATTCACCCCCATTCCCGACAATCAATTCCATTTTTCGGGCAATGAAAAAACCCTTGAGGACGCAACCAGTCATGACAACAATTACTGGGAAGCCGTACGTCCAACGCCGCTAACTGCCAAAGAAAGCACAATGGACGACTTTCTCAAAGACATGATGAAGGTAAAAGGTTTTGGGCCTGTGCTCTTTATAGCAAAGGCATTTATCGAAAATTTTGTAGAAACTTCCACCAATCCCAACAAACCTTCGAAAATAGACATCGGACCGGTTAACACCATAATCTCAAAAAACTTTGTTGACGGATACCGTTTTAGGCTCAGTGCGCAAACCACAGCGAACCTTAGCAATCACTTGTTTGCAAAAGGCTATTTGGCTTATGGATTAAAAGACAAGCGCTTCAAAGGCATGGGCGAAGTGACTTACTCTTTCAACAAGAAAGACTATCTGCCGCGTGAATATCCTGTCAACAATCTGACGTTCTCTTTTATGTACGATGACATGTCACCGTCAGACAAATTCATGCCTACCGACAAAGATAACGTATTCACGGCTTTCCGCTGGACGGAAGTCAACCACATGAACTATATGCGCCGCTTCCATTTGCAGTACGACCGTGAATGGCACAACGGACTACGCTTCCAAATTGGCGTAAAACATGAAGACCTCGAGCCCACTGCCGACCTTTTCT
>CAVFSQ010000118.1:0-5075 GCA_963625145.1 Bacteroidaceae bacterium
CTTTGCATATATGCCACTTACCGTAACTATTCTGCGGTAGGTGTATGACAAAGCATCAAACCTTAAACAAGGCTTGACTTGCATTGAAAACCGCCAGGGAATTGTAAACTATAGTTAAAACACGGGGGGGGTATTAAAAATTTAGCAGAATTTTAATCACCACATACGTCGCAATATTCTATTTTTGCAATAATAGAAAACCCTTAATTAACAGCTTATGAAGAAAAGGACTCTTTTTGCATGTTTGGTTATGGCTTTGGCCTTCTGTCAGGTTTTCGCCGACGAATTGCCATCGTTTGTAAGCCAAAACGGCAAAGTAAAGTGGTACTACCTGCGCAATGTGCTCGTAGGAAAGTACATGTACTCAACGGGGACCGACATTTACAGCAAAGACAAGGCTGATTTGTCGGATTTCGAGAACTGCGCACGCGAACTTTGGTGCTTCACCGCTACCGACAGCGAAGGCTACTACACTGTTACCAACAAATTCGACGGCAAGCAGATGGACACCGGCCTTTCGGCCAAATACAGCAACTACGAGAGCCTTCAGATGAAGGACTCCGCGCTTGCCAAGTTCAAAATCACTGTCGTGGGCGGCGACACAATTGAGTTTGAAGCTGACCGCCACGCTCCCGGCGGAGGCGAAATCTACCGTTGGCCTTCTGTATGGGAAAGCGCTTCGAGCAACTACCTTATATGGCTGGTACGCGACATGTACGGCCATGGTGACGGTGCGCACTTCGTGCTTGAGCCTTTCGAGGCTGAAGAGCCCGAGGCTGTCAACGACGAAACCGTGCCTTACTACAACATCGTAAGCGCCAAGGACGGCTGCGAAAACGAGATGATCTACGACAACACTTCGGTGGTAGACACCAAATACAAATTTGCCGTAGGCGCCAACGAGGATAACGGCAATGCCGCACAATGGTGCCTGGTAAGCAACCACGCAGGCAAATACTCCATCGTAAACCGCGCCACCGGCAACAGCATCTCCACCAACCTCAACACCGACGGCAAATACAACCTTCCCGATGCCGATGCAGCCGACGCCGCAGCAACCGCATGGACTATCAATGCCATCAACGCAGACCTGTTCGTGATGTCGTCGAACGGATTTGACGGATTCGTGCGCTACCTCAACAACACCACCCTTAACGAAGAGCCCGAAGAGTTCGTGATGGACGAAATCTTAGGCTCTGGCTTTACATGGCGCTTCGTGAAAGCCGACGAAATCGTAAACGGCATAAGCAACCGGGCCAACGCAGAGCCCACAGTGAGCGTAGTGGGCGGCAAGGTTGTAGTGTCGAACGGCAAACCGTTCACAATAACCGCTACCGACGGCGTGAGAATACCCTCGTCGTCCACTCTGCAGCGCGGCATATATATTGTGACAGTTGAAGGGAAATCGGTAAAAATCAACGTAAGATAACTCTAAACAGACACGACAATGAAAAGACTGAAATATATTTTCTCCATTGCATTGATGGTGTTGTGCGCGGCTTTCGCTATGCCGGCACAGGCTCAGGACAAGATTCTGACTGCAATAGGCGCACCCGGTCAGGTGGAACTAGATGTTCCCTCGGGTGTCAAGACTTTGTACTACACCAATACCGCTTCGGCAAAGAAGGTTGTTGTCAAAACAAACTCGGTAGCCCGGCTCAGCACCGGCGAAAAGTGGATTACCCCAACGATTGAAGGCGACACACTTACCATAGCAGTAAGCGAAAACACCGGCGCCGACACACGTTCGGGCGAAATCAACATCGCAGTGCCCGACGGCCACTCCTACAAGATTGCCGTTGTGCAGCTCGGCACTACCCCCGGCTTCTTCATCGCTTGCGACACAGTTAAAGTAAGCGGCATCAATGCCGGAGTTTCGGTAGAAATCACTGCCAATGCGGAAATCGCATTCTCAACCGCCGAATGGATATCCGCAACCGACACAAAATTCGAAAACGGCACTAAGTCGTACGTATTCAACGCCGGCAAGATGGACGAAGGCACCCGCTACGGCGAAATCGGCGTGACACTCGTTTCAAACCCCGACTTCACCGGCAAAGTCACCGTGGCACAGACATTCGAAGGCTTCCCCTCGTTTATCGTGATGAGCGACCTGCACTTCGGCACAGACGGAGCAGAAAGCCGCGTACAGGAAAGCCTCGCTACTCTCTACGAGAACTCGGGCGACGTTGACGCAATCTTCGTGAACGGCGACTACTCAAACAACGGCAACCAGTCAAACTACACAAGTCTGAATTCCGTATTCGGCAATACAGATATTGTACCCGACTACATTCCCCGTTACTATATTGTCGGCAACCACGAATGGTACACCAACGATGGCGGCACCACAATGGGCTACTACAATACCCTTGGCTGCTCGTTCAACAACTATTTCGAAATCAAGGGCTATCCTTTCATCTACATCGGCCTTTCGGGCACAAGCGAGGAAAGCTACAGCACCGAAAGCCTCGCTTTCCTGAAAAACAGCCTTGAAGACGCCGTTGAAAAATATCCGGGCAAACCAATCTTTGTATTCCAGCACATTCCCGCCTACGGCACAGTGCAGGGCACCGGTGACAACGACGGCGGATGGGGTTCGAAGAAAATCTACGACATTCTGAAAGACTACCCGCAAGTAGTTGACTTCAGCGGCCATACCCACTTCTCATCGCGCAACCCGCTCACTTTGCACCAGGACAAATTCACCAGCATCAACGATGGCGGCAACTATGACGTCTATACCCACGAAGGCATTGACGCTGACGGTTCCCACCCCAGCAATGCAAGAATCAACGAAGGCATGATTGTAAGCGTTGAAAGCGAAGACTTGTTCACAATAACACGTATCGACGGCCAGCGCAACGAAATGATTGGCGACCTTCTCTCTTTCGAAGCTCCTTACGACGGAACCAACTTTGCATACGCCAACTACAACGGCTCGAAGCCCGCGTTTGAAGACGGCGCCGAAGTTACTACCAGCGAAATGCAGACAACCCAGCGCAAAATTACTTTCCCGCAGGCTGAAATTGGCGAAGACCTCAACGATATTGTTTACTACTACAAAGTTGACATCGTAAACTCGTCGGACGAAGTTATAGCTACAGCCAACCGCTGCTCACAATTCTACCTCGGCAGCAAAAAACCGGAAACTCTCAGCATACTGATCAGCGGCATCGACAACGAAGGCACAATGCGTGCCCGCGTTACTGCAGTTGACCCTTACGGCAACGAAAGCGACCCCATTGAAAGCGAACCGTTCACAATAGGCGAATACACTCCCGCTGAAGGTACTACACTTCCCACTGCCGACCTGTTCGACCTTCAGGTTGACGAAAAGGGCAACGGGTCTGACCAGTCGCCCATGAACAATGTTGTCATCACAAGCACTACTATTCCCATCGCATTCTACGATGCCGACTACAAGCTCACGGGTGCCAAGTTCAACCACGACAATAGCCAATACTATGCCGTTGACTACTCCAACAACGACAAGATCAAGAACGCGCTCCAAACGGCTTACACTATGGAAGCATTCTTCATGTGCAACGCAGTAGATGCACAGCAGACTCCCATAAGCAGCCAGCAGGCAGGCGGCAGCGGCTTCTGGATGCCGGGCGAAGGAAACGGTGAATTCCACATCAAAGCCGGCCACGGCGACGGCGAATGGTACCAACTCTCAAGCTCAACCAACATACAGCCGGGCAAATACTACCATGCAGTTGCAACCTACGACGGCGAGAAGCTGCACATGTACCTCAACGGATACCCCGCAGGTGAAATGGATTGCCCCGATGCTCTCACGCTCCCGGCAGAAGGCGCACATTATCTGGTATTGGGCGGAGACGTATCGGAAAATCTCCTCAGCTCAGGAAGCCAGGCACCACTCGACGGCTATCTGCTGATTGCCCGCATGTATTCAAAGGCAGTGAGCCGCGACGAGGCGTATCTGCTCTACCAGGATGCTATCAAAGGCTACGAAAAGGCAGAGGAAGACACTTCCATTGCAGAAGTTGCTCCGGTAGCCGACCTGTTTGACATCGTATTCGGCGAAAACGGCACTGCAACCGACGTTTCCGAGCAGAAGATTGACGTGAGCGTTGGCACCACAACTCCCACGACATACTTCAACGAAACCTACAACCGCTGGGTAGCCCAGTTCCCGGGCGACAACACCCAGTGCTATTTCGGTGTACCCTACTCCGAGAACCAAACCATCCTCGACGCCCTTGTCGGTGACTTCACGCTCGAATCGACATTCATGGTGAACAACGACAACCTGTCATCACTGCCCGCAGTTGTCAGTTCGCAGCAAAACGGCGGTGTAGGTATCGAGCCGGGCAATGAAATCCAGGCATGGGGTTACTTTAGCGGCAGATATGCTACGGCATACGCCTACGACTATCCCGTGCAGAAAAACACCTACTATCATGTGGCAGTAGTGGTTCAGACTGTAGACGTTGAAACTCCCACAATGAGCCTTTACGTAAACGGCAATCTTGCAAGCCGCGTACAGCTTGCCGGCCAGATGGGCCTGCCGCAGGGCAACGCACGCTACTTCTGCATCGGCGGTGACGCAAGTTACGGCGGAAATTCAGCAGAATACCTGCTCAACGGTGAAGTTGTAACTGCCCGTCTCTACAGCCGCGCAATCACCGGCCCCGAAGTGAAGCGCCTATATGTAGACATGACCAAAACCGCAGAGACTGCTACCGAGTAACGCTCTGCCGAAAATATTCAGAATTGAAGAGGTTGCGCCGAAACTGGCGCAGCCTCTTTTGTTGTCTGCCGCAAGTCCGCGACACTTTTTTACGGGCGCACACATATCGGGTTAGCCCGAAAAACATTAATTTTGCTACAAATAACAACGCAAAACGCTTAATCGTATGACATTCACCGAACTCTGCCGCCCTATATTCCGGCAGGCGATAACCGACTACCACCAGACGGACAACGTAGACAAAGCCATGCAAAACCCCTACCCCGAAGGCCAGATACAACACGACCTCTACACAAAGGAATGGATTGACACCGTGCAATGGCACTTCGAAGACATCATACGCGATCCTGCCATT
>CAVFSQ010000119.1:0-5070 GCA_963625145.1 Bacteroidaceae bacterium
GGGGCTTTACCCCCTTTCATTCTTCCGCTCTTAACGATTGCCTTAATAGGATTAAAACATTAAAAAGCAAAGCGTAGAAGTTACTTCCCCCTTTCGACTTTTACCAGTTTCGCCCCCGGGGGAGTTAAAAGTGCGTCATCAGTTCTATTACTATTTTGTTTTTCTCCGAAACTTTTGGCGTTGTGCCATGACGGTAAAAATATTGTTCGTAGTTTATGCGTATGTCCGACAAGAAAGGCTTGGATATGCTGAAAGTTGCCCCTCCGGTAAGGCGCGAACGCTCGTAATCGTTGATTGCAAGACTGCCACTCTTGTCTTCCTTCCCGTTCAGATACCTTAGGCCGTCGCTATGGTCGCTCATGTAGTCGTATCTAACCAAGGGCGATATTTTGGAGAAGAAGCATTTGTGCAGCGGAATGTCGTAACACGCAAATACATCGCAGGAATGAACGTCCTTGAACGCGCCATGCGCATAGGTCTTCATAAGGTATTCTCCTTCTACAAACAGATTCCCGAACCGCTGGTTTATGCCTATGTCGTACATGTAGACGCTGCAGGTGTCGGGATGGATTTTCTGTATGCTAATCACGAGGTTTGTGTTGTCGGTGACATGGAACTGGACCTTGGCGGAATAGTTTATGTTCTTGGTCCAAAAATCTTTCTGATTGGTGAGTCCGGAACCATTGAAAATACCTGCCTGTAGGGTAATGGGGATTATGTATTTGAACTTGTAAGTGGCCATGGCTCCAACGTCGCGCACGTTGCCCACCTGCTTCGCAATGAACGAACGGTTGGCAAAATACTGCTGGTGGGGTGACCTGTGGGCATCAATTGTGAACGGCACTCTCATCTGGCCTATAGTAAACGCCAGCCGCTTGTTTGGCTTTATCCTGGCAAATGCGTCAAGCATTTTGATTTTCCCTTCGTCGCAAAGGTCGATTTCCGCTTTGTAATCGACTTTTTCCGTAACACTCCCCGTTGCGCTTATTCTTGCCGTTCTCACTTCAAAGCGCCCTTTGGCGTCCTGGGGCTGGTATTCGTATTTTCCGCGTATGGTGCCATTGATGGTGGGCTGGGTGGTGAAGGTCTTTTCGCCGGAAGTTTCCTGAGCCGATGCCGCCATTGTATAGCCAATGGCAATGCAGGTTATCAATTGTCTGTATGTCACGAGTGAATGATTTGTATTTCGTGGCAAAATTCGTAAGCGGCGGTTTGTGTTGTGTTACATACGGATTAAGAAACTGTTATATCGGTTTTGATGTAGAACAAAAAAAGTGCATCGCTGTTGCATGATGCACTTCTCTTTTGTTGTTGTCGGGGTGGCGAGATTCGAACTCGCGACCCCCTGCTCCCAAAGCAGGTGCGCTAACCGGACTGCGCTACACCCCGTAAACCGCTTAAAGCGGTGCAAATTTACGTATTTCCTCAATAACCGACGGGCAATATCCGGCAAAAAGTTGAAGTTCCCCGGGGAATATCGGCTTTTATTCGAATCTCAGTATCTTCGAGGGCCGTATCCGTGCCGCCAGCCAACTGGGTAAAACCAATGCCATGGTGGAAACTACGAATGTCGTGACATTTACCGCAAGAATTATCGGAAGACTGAATTTTATAGGTACGCTGTCTATATAGTACGACCCCGGGTCAAGCGAAACGATTCCCCATTCTTTTTGCACGAAAGCCAGCGCCAGTCCTATGATATTGCCCCAAAGCATGCCTTTCAGCAATATTATAAGCGCAAGATTGATGAAGGTGCGGCGTACCAGCGTATTTGTGGCTCCTATTGACTTGAGCATGGCTATGGTCCCCGTTCGTTCAAGAATGAGAATCAGTAGGCCGCTGACAATTGTTACACCCGCAACAAGAATCATGAGAAGAAGTATGACAACGATGTTGATGTTCAGCAGATCCAGCCATTCGAATATTTGCGGATACGATTCCTTGATGTTGAATGCCACGTATTGTGTGTTGTGGTATACATTGTAGTATGATGTCTGCTTGCTGATTTTGAGACTGGTTTCATTGAGCTTGCTGAAATCGTGCAGCAGGATTTCCATTCCGGAAACCTGATTGCCCGTAAATCCGTTCAGCCGGGCTACGGTGTTTTGGCTTGCAAAGACAATGACGTTGTCGAACTGCGACAGATCGGTGCGGTAAATGGCGCTGATTTTGAGCCGCCGCGTGCGCAGACCGTTTTCAAAGAAATAGGCAAACACTTTGTCGCCTGTTTTCAGGTTCATAGTCTTTGCCGTGTTGTAGCTCACCACGATGTCGTTGGCGCTCCCGGCTTTTGAAAAGTCGGGCATTTTCCCCTCGATGATATGCGACTGTATGAATGACGTGTCGTAATTTGCGCCTATTCCTTTAAGGGTGATTCCCGAAAAATCGTTTTCGGTTTTCAGAATTCCCGATTTTGTGCATAACGTCTGCACGTGTTTCACATTGGGCACGCTTTTCACGGCGTTTAGAAGAGAGTCTCCGGCGTTTATAGGGATAGCGGCCTGCTCGGGCGATGAAGCCGCGTCGTATATCGAGACGTGCGCCCCGAAGCCTATGACTTTGGAACTTATCTCGTCTTTGAACCCCAGGGCCACTGCCGTGGCAAGAAGCATCACGGCTACGCCTATTGCAACTCCCACCGTGGCTATGCGCACTGCTGGCCGCGATGCTCTGCGGGTTTGGCTGTTGGAGGAATACAGGCGGCGGGCTAGATAAAGCGACAGATTCATTTTATGGTTCGGCCTGGATATGCTTTAAGCGCTTTGCGCAAAACGGTGAGTGCCTTGTGAAGGTCGTCTTTGTTCAGTACATAGGCAATGCGAACTTGGTCACGCCCAGCGCCGGGAGTAGTGTAGAAGCCTGCAGCCGGGGCCAGCATGACGGTGGCTCCTTCGTAGGAGAATTCGTTGAGACACCAGGCGCAGAACTTTTCGGCATCGTCTACTGGCAGCTGGGCTGTGGTGTAGAAAGCTCCCATGGGCACAGGCGAGTAGCATCCCGGAATGCGGTTTAGTCCGTCAATCAGGCATTTCCGGCGCTCAACGTATTCTTCGTATACGTCGCGGGAGTATTTCTCGTCGGCATCAAGCGAAGCTTCGGCAACAATCTGCCCCAGAAGCGGCGGACTGAGGCGTGCCTGGCAGAATTTCATTACCGCTCGCCGCACATTCTCGTTTTTTGTTATGAGTGCCCCGACTCGTATGCCGCATTCGCTGTAACGCTTTGAAACGCTGTCGATGAGAATCACGTTTTGCTCAATGCCTTTCAAGTGGCATGCAGAAATATACGGCGAACTGGTGTAGATGAATTCGCGGTAAACTTCATCGCTGAAGAGGTAAAGGTCGTGGCGCTTCACCATGTCGCGGATTTGGTTCATTTCCCGCCGCGTGTACAGATAGCCCGTGGGGTTGTTGGGGTTGCAAATGAGTATGGCGCGTGTGCGGTCGTTTATCAGTTCTTCAAATTTCTCGACTTTGGGAAGAGAGAACCCTTCTTCTATAGTGGTAGCTATCGTGCGTATTATGGCTCCGGCTGCCACGGCGAATGCCATGTAGTTTGCGTAGGCAGGTTCCGGCACTATAATCTCGTCGCCGGGATTCAGGCACGAAAGGAAAGCGAAAAGAACTGCCTCGGAGCCGCCGCTGGTGATGATGATGTCGTCGGCAGTGACATCGATGTCGTATTTTGCATAATATTTTACGAGCTTTTCGCGATAACTCTTGAAGCCTTGCGAAGGACTGTATTCCAAAACCTTGCGGTCAATGTTCTTGAGAGCATCAAGTCCTTCTGCCGGTGAAGGCAGGTCGGGCTGCCCGATGTTGAGGTGGTATACTTTTATTCCGCGGTCTTTGGCTGCATTTGCCAGTGGCGCGAGCTTTCTAATAGGCGATTGCGGCATTCTTTCGCCACGTTCAGAAATATTGGGCATAACGTGTGGTTATTTGTCTTTTTTGCCGAATACCGAGAAGTGAACATATCGCTTCGGATGCTGCTGGAGGTCCTGCAGCAACGTGTTGGCGCTGTTCATGGTTTCGTTGAGTTTGTCATAGGTCTCCGTGCTGTTTAGCAGCAGTCCTATGGAATTGTCTTTACCGTTTAACTTTGTATTGAAAGAACTTGTCAGGTTGTTGACATTGTCAATGGTGGCATTTATGCTTGCAAGTGTGGAGGCAACGTCAAGCGTATTGAGCTTGCTTGTCAGCATCTCGGTGTTTTCCCCGATCCTGTCCATACGTTGTGTGAGACGTGGAATGTCATTCCCCAGGATACGGTTGAGATGCCGGGTGCTTTGCTTGAGGTCGGCCGTAATGTCGTTGACATTGTGCAGTGTCGAACCGATAGCAGGGTCTGCCAGCAGGGTGTTCAGCGATGTGAGGATGGAATCCAGTTTCGGGAGCATCTTTTCGAATGCAGGCAGCATGGCCGACATCCGTTCTATAGCCCCTTCGTGCATCTGCCCGTAAATGGTGTCGCCTGCATTCAGGTGCTCAAGCGGATTTGGCGAAAATACGAGAGTCATGTCAACGCTTCCAAGCATACTTGAAACAAGTTCGGCTTTTGTGCCTTGCGGAATCTGCATCGCCTTTGAGAGCTCCACTTGCACCACTACATGCCCAGGGCAATTGTAGTCGTACCGGATGTCTTTGACATTGCCCACGGCATAACCGTTGGCATAAACGGGATTCGATTTAGTAAGCCCGGTTACGTCCTGGAATACCACATAGTATGTGCGTGTTGACTTGAAAATGTCTATGCCTTTAAGAAACTTTATTCCGAAGAACAGTAAAACGATAGCGACAATGGCTGCCAGTGCTACCCTTACTTCGATTGTGAAATACTTGTTTTTCATTTTCCTATTTACTCTTATTCGATTTATATTCGCTTATGGCATCGGCGAGATTCATTCGCTTGCCGTGTTTGAATGCCACGATAAAGGCATCGGGAACAGTCTTGCGCACTTCTTTCTGGTTTTTGACGGCTTCGCTATAGTCGGGAGTGGGTTTGCAGGTGTATTTCAAAATGCCGCTGGCGTTTTCTTGGTAAAAGTCGGCATCGTCGAAACCATACAGC
>CAVFSQ010000120.1:0-5024 GCA_963625145.1 Bacteroidaceae bacterium
CGACAGCGTGGCACCGATGTTCGACGACATACGCTACCACATTGACAAACTGGAGCTCATCGTGAGCGACCAGATGTGGGAACTCCCCAAATACCGCGAACTGCTGTTCATTCGCTAAGGCTTCATTACTCTATCGTAATATTTCTGTGTCGTGTTGCGGCTGCACCCCTCTTTGCGGGATGTGGCCGCAGCTTTTTACATATAATTTTTCTGCTGTGCGCACACAATTTCAATGGAATGCCTTACAATTTACACGGCAAAGGCAACATTTCCGAATCAACAAAAAACACCGTTCGGAGAACTTTATTACAATTTAATTTTATAATTTTACACGCGAAAGGAGTGGTTCCCTTTTTCAACCAACACCAACACATTGATTTTCAATACAAATAAAGCTACAATGATTACTGGCAAATATTTGAAGGCAATAGTGGTATTTACCTTTATTGCCACCAGCAGCGCATTGGCGCAAGTTAAACCTTTCAGTTTTGCACAGATTACCGACATCCATCTCAACCCCAACAATCCCAATCCCACCGAAGCACTTCTGCGGTCCATTGCGCAGATAAATGCCACCGACGGACTGGACTTTGTGCTCATAACCGGCGACATTGCAGACTACGGCGACCGCGCCACGATACAGAAAGCCAAAGCCTGCTTCGATCTTCTGCGCTACAAATACTACATAATCCTCGGCAACCACGAAACTACGTGGAGCGACAGCGGATGCATGGCCTTCAGTGAAACGTTTGGAAGCGAACGCTTTGAATTCGAGCACAACGGAATTCTGTTCCTGGGTTTCAACACCGGTCCTTTCATGCGCATGGCCTACGGCCACGTGGTACCGCAAGACATCACATGGCTAAAAGAACGGATGGACAAATGGGGAAAAGAAAAGCCCGTAGTGCTCGTCACCCACTACCCGCTCACAAAAGGTGACATCGACAATTGGTATGACGTAACCGATGCCATCCGGCCCTACAACATCCGTCTGATGATAGGCGGCCACTACCACCAGAACCGCAATCTGCTCTACGACGGCATTCCGGGGATTCTGATGCGCTCGAACCTGAGCGACGCTAACGGCAAAAGCGGATACGGCATATACGAAGTAACTGAAGACTCCATAAAAGTCTTTACGCAGAATGTAGGCGAGTCCAAAAGCCAATGGGCATCATTTCCGCTCAACACCCAGTTGTTCGACCACGGCGGCAAAGCCGAAGAATATCCCGACTATACCGTCAATTCCACAAGCCAGGCACACCCACGCTGGACAGTAAAAGGCGAAGCCGGCATCTATTCTTCGCCTGCAAGCGACGGCCGCCGTCTCTTTGTCGGCGACGACGCAGGGAAACTTACTGCCTACAACCTGAAAAACGGCAAACGCCTATGGCAATTCTTAGCCTGCCGTCGCATAATAGGCGATTGCGCCTGTGCTGACGGACGCGTAATATTCGGCAGTGCCGACAGCACGTTATATGCCCTCAACTCCACCGACGGCCATCTGCTGTGGACGCTAAAGACCGAAGGGCCGGTATTGGGAGCCGTAAGCATCGCCGACGGCATTGCCTACGTCGGGGCAAGCGATGGAAAGTTCCGCGCAATCGACATTCAGACAGGCAAAGCCGTTTGGACTTACAGCGGAATTTCGGGATACATCGTCACGCGCCCGCTTATAGTCAGCGGAAAAATAATATTCGGAGCGTGGGACAACACGCTCTATGCCCTCAACACCAGCGACGGCAGCGAGGCATGGAAATGGAAAGACGGACGCCCGGGCATACACTTCTCGCCTGCTTCGGTATGGCCTGTAAGTGCCGGCGGCAGAGTGTTTATAGCTGCACCCGACAGATACCTGTCGGCCATTGACCTCGGCAGCGGCAAGACCATCTGGCGCACAAACGCTTCAACGGTAAGGGAGTCGGTAGGCATTTCGTCCGACGGCACCATGATTTACGGCAAAACCATGAACGACAGTGTAGTTAGCTACTCCACAACCGCAGATTCCCCCAAGGAGATTTGGGCGTGCAACGTCGGGTTCGGCTACGAGCATGCACCTTCCATGCCGCTTGAAAAGGGCGGGACCGTGTTCGGCGGAACATGCAGCGGACTGGTATATGCCATTGACGGACACACAGGGAGCCTTAAATGGAAATACAAAATAGGCAATTCGCTCGTAAACACAGTATTGCCCTTGTCGGAAAACAAAGTTGCAGTAACATCGAGCGACGGCACCATAGCAATTCTCTCATCCAAATAATTCCGGCAAATGAAAATCGGCACAATCTTGGCTACGTCTTTATTTCTGATTTCGGCAGCACTAGTCAAGGCACAGAAAATAAACATCCAGACTGGCATTGAAGTGCTTAAAGCACAGAAATTCAAATGCCTCGAAGGGAAACGCGTGGGGCTTATCACCAACCCTACAGGAGTAGACAACAGTCTGAAGAGCGACATTGACATTCTCAACGAAGCAAGCAACGTGAAACTTGTGGCGCTGTTTGCCCCCGAACACGGAGTGCGCGGCAACGCCCATGCCGGGCAAAGCATAAGCAGCGACCGCGACGAAGCTACAGGCATTCCCTTTTATTCGCTTTTCGGGAAAACGCGCAAAGCCACGCCCGAAATGCTCAAGGACATCGACGTACTTGTTTACGACATACAAGACATCGGCAGCCGCTCGTTCACCTACATAAGCACGATGGGCCTGGCCATGGAAGCCGCAGCCGAAAACGGGAAAGAATTCATCGTGCTCGACCGCCCGAACCCGCTGGGAGGCAACCGGGTAGAAGGATGTCTGGTTGAAAACGGCTTTGTTTCGTTTGTGAGCCAATATCCCATACCCTACGTCTACGGCCTGACTTGCGGCGAACTGGCGCTTATGCTCAACGGAGAACGCATGCTGGAGGGAGGAGTGCAATGCAACCTCAAAGTCATAAAAATGCGCAAATGGAAACGCAGCATGAACTACACAGCCACGGGGTTACAGTGGATTCCTTCATCGCCCCACATACCGAACGCCGAGACATCGTATTACTATCCTGCCAGCGGTATAATGGGCGAGTTCAGCTATATGTCAATCGGCGTGGGCTACACCATACCTTTTGAGATGTTTGCCGCGCCGTGGGCCGACGCCTCGGCACTCGCACGCCGCCTCAACTCCCTGGGCATCGAAGGAGTGGTATTCCGCCCCATATACGCCAAACCTTTCTATGCCTCGTTCCAAGGCGAAAACATACAAGGCGTGCAAGTGCATTTCACCGACTACAACAAAGCCCCGCTCACCGACCTGCAATTTCTCGTGGCACAGGAAGTGGCCGCCATGTATCCCGACAAGGCTATCTTCAAAGTTGCCGACCCCAAACGATTCACCATGTTCGACAACGTGTGCGGGACTTCGGAAATACGCCGGCTATTTGCGCAACGCAACAGATGGGAAGACGCAAAAACCTACTGGTACAAGGACGTGGCAAAATTCAAGCAGCTTTCAAAGAAATACTATCTATACAAATAAGCACGATTATGGAAACCGCCAAAACCTCAGGCCGTATACTGGCCCTTGACATAATGAGGGGAATAACCATCGCCGGAATGATACACGTTAACAATCCCGGTTCGTGGAGCAACATGTATGCACCCCTGGAGCATGCGCCGTGGATAGGGCTCACGCCTACCGACCTTGTATTCCCGTTTTTCATGTTCATAATGGGAATCACCACCTTCATATCCCTATGCAAATACAATTTTTCTCCATCTGCAGCTGCAATCCGCAAAATCATAATGCGAACACTCGTTATTTTCCTTGTGGGGTCGCTGATAGGCATGTTCGCGCATTTCTGCTATTACTGGAACCACGCCAACACCGAAGCCGGCTTCGGCACACAGTTGCTTGAAGCCCTTAATGTATTCCCTTCGATGAGGCTCACAGGAGTGCTCCACCGCCTTGCCGTATGCTATTGCATCGTGGCCATATTGGCGCTGACGGTCAACCACAAACGGTTTCCGTGGATAATAGGCATTATATTCGCAGCTTATTTCGTTGTGCTTGAACTGTTCAACGGCTACGCCTACGACGAGACCAACGTCCTAGCAATCGTTGACCGCGCCATACTGACATCAGACCACATGTACAACGACAACGGCATAGACCCGGAAGGCCTGTTAAGCACTCTGCCCAGTGTGGCGCATGTAATGATAGGCTTTATGGCCGGCAAACTGATACTTTCACAAAAAAGCGAAGGCAACGCTGCCCATCCGCTGGCAAATGCCGTTCTGAAACTCTTCATTCTCGGCAGCACATTGCTTGTGACAGGGTTTCTGCTCAGTTATGCCTGCCCCATAAGTAAAAAGATATGGACACCGACGTTTGCCATGGTGACATGCGGTTTCGCCAGCCTCGTTCTGGCGCTGCTCGTGTATGCTGTCGACATGAAAGGCTGCAGGCGGTGGGGCAATTTCTTTGCTTCATTCGGCGCCAATCCTTTGTTTCTTTTCATCATGTCTGATGTATTCGCCATACTCCTGGGAAGCATAAGGGTTTCGGGAACTACGCTGCACAGCGTTGTCTACAATGCTCTTGTACCGTTGTTCGGAGAAACTGGCGGCTCATGCGTTTTCGCCATTCTTTTCGTGTTGTTCAACTTCGCAGTTGTAGCTTATCCGCTCTATAGACGCAAGATATTCATTAAAATATGACATATTGAAATGAGTTTTGAAAAAATAACCGAAGAGCCGTCGCTCTACGACAATCTCGAGAAAAAGACGACGGCCGAAATTCTTAAAGATATAAATGACGAAGACCACAAAGTGGTTCTTGCCGTAGAGAAAGCCATTCCGCAAATCGAAAAACTTGTAGATGGCATTGTAAGAAGAACGCGCAAAGGCGGCCGTATATTCTACATGGGGGCAGGTACCAGCGGGCGGCTCGGTGTGCTCGATGCTTCGGAACTGCCGCCGACTTACGGCGTGGAGCCCACGCTTGTTATAGGACTTATCGCCGGAGGCGACAAAGCCCTGCGCCACGC
>CAVFSQ010000121.1:0-4968 GCA_963625145.1 Bacteroidaceae bacterium
AATCTACGGAAGCCACTACTCTTCATTTTCCGAAATAGCCGCAGAACTCGGAGGCAAACAGGCTGAAATTCTCAGGCTTCCCGAATGCCCCCGGTAGCGTATGGGTCCATATTGCAAATTTTTTGGTAAATTTGCAACGTTAAAACCAAACAAACAATCTACAAACAAATCATTCGATGAATTTCGTTGACGAAATTAAATGGCGCGGGATGCTACATCAGATGATGCCCGGCACCGACGAACTTTTCAACAAAGGCATGGTAACGGCTTATGTGGGCATCGACCCCACGGCCGACAGCCTTCATATCGGACACCTTTGCGGAATAATGATGCTCCGCCACCTGCAGAAAGCCGGTCACAAGCCGTTGGCACTCGTGGGAGGCGCAACGGGAATGATAGGCGACCCGTCGGGAAAGAGCCAGGAGCGCAACCTGCTCGACGAAGAAACGCTGGCCCACAACATAGCCGGCATCAAAGGGCAACTTTCGCATTTTCTCGACTTTGAAAGCGATGCCCCCAACCGCGCCGAACTCGTGAACAACTACGACTGGATGAAAAACTATGGCTTCCTCGACTTCATCCGCGATATCGGCAAACACATAACCGTGAACTATATGATGGCGAAAGACAGCGTGCAGAAGCGCCTTAATGGCGAAGCGCGCGATGGCCTTTCGTTCACAGAATTCTCATATCAACTGCTGCAGGGCTACGATTTCCTATACCTTTACAAGAACAAGGGATGCAAACTGCAAATGGGCGGCAGCGACCAGTGGGGCAACATCACCACGGGTGCCGAACTCATACGCCGCACTCTCGGGCCCGAAGCCGATGCTTACGCCCTTACATGCCCGCTTATCAAGAAAAGCGACGGACGCAAGTTCGGCAAAACCGAGCAGGGCAATATATGGCTTAGCCCCGAACGTACTTCACCCTACACATTCTATCAGTTCTGGCTCAATGTGGCCGATGACGACGCCGAGAAATACATCAAGATATTCACGTCGCTGAGTAAGGATGAAATCGAAGCCGCTATTGCCCAGCACCGCGAAGACCCGGGCCAGCGCAGGCTGCAGAAACTGCTTGCAAAGGAAGTCACGGTAATGGTGCATTCGCAGGAGGCATACGAAACGGCACTCGAGGCATCAAACATACTCTTCGGCAAGGCCACAAAGGAAAGTCTGCTCAAACTCGACGAGCGTACACTGCTTGATGTGTTTGGCGGCGTACCGCATTTTGAAGTGTCAAGGCAGCAGGTATTGGGAGCGCGCATGGTAGACCTTTTGGCCGAAACCACGCAATGCTTCCCCTCGAAGGGCGAGATGCGCAAACTTACTCAGGGCGGAGGCGTGATGATAAACAAGGAAAAACTAGCGCAGTTCGACCGCTCCGTGGTTGAAGAAGACATCATCGACGGGCGTTACATCATAGCGCAGCGCGGAAAGAAAAACTACTACCTTATAATAGTGAAGTAAGTCCTCTGGGCTGCTTTTCTATCAGCGTAGCCGCCCCAGTGCCTCGTTACAAGGCATTGGGGCGGTTTGCCGTTTCGGCGAAAAAAGCTAACTTTGCGAAAAGCAAAAACAACGATTACAGATGGCAAACGAAGCGCAGACGCCAATGATGCAGCAGTTCAAGAAATTCAAGTCGGAACACCCTGATGCATTGATTCTTTTCCGCTGCGGCGACTTCTACGAAACATATATGGGCGATGCTGTTACTGCATCGTCGGTGCTTGGCATAACGCTCACCCACCGCAGTTCGAGAGGCGATATGAAAAGCATAGAAATGGCAGGATTTCCATATCACGCCCTCGATTCATACCTTCCGAAACTTATACGTGCGGGGCACCGCGTGGCAATATGCGACCAGCTTGAAGACCCCAAGCTCGCCAAAAAACTTGTGAAGCGCGGCATTACCGAGCTGGTAACGCCCGGCGTGGCAATGAGCGACAATGTGCTTTCGGCCAAGGAAAACAATTTCCTGGCAGCCGTTTACTTCGGCAGTGCCGCCGTGGGGTTGTCGTTGCTTGACATTTCAACGGGCGAATTCCTCTGCGCCGAAGGGCCGTCAGACTATGTAGATAAACTGCTGTCGAACTTCTCGCCCAAGGAAGTGCTTGTGGAACGTGGCAAGCGCGAACGGTTTCTCAAGATTTTCGGGAAATACTACGTATACGAACTTGATGACTGGGCGTTTGCCGAGCGCAGTGCGCGCGAAAAGCTCCAAAAACACTTCGGAGTGCACACGCTCAAAGGCTTTGGCATAGACTATATGACTGGCGGTATTACCGCAGCGGGGGCTGTGCTTCACTATCTCGACATGACTCACCATACTTGTACGGGCCACATCACCTCTATCCGTCGCATCGACGGCGAGATGTACGTGAAGCTCGACAAGTTCACCGTGCGCAACCTCGAAATAGTGCATCCCATGAACGAAGGAGGCAGTACGCTGCTCGATGTCGTTGACCGCACTCTTACGCCTATGGGCGAAAGGCTGCTCAGACGGTGGTTGCTGTTCCCGTTGCGCGAAGTTAAACTGATAGAAAAGCGTCAGGATGTAGTGGAATACTTCTTCCGCAATCCGCTGTTTCGCGAAGTCATTGACGAAAACCTCAAGGGCATAGGCGATGTAGAGAGAATAGCGTCGAAGATAGCCTCCGAGCGCATCAGTCCGCGCGAAATGGTGCAGCTTCAGAGCGCACTCAATTGCATGGAGCCCATACGGAAATACTGTCTTGAAGCTTCCGACCCGAATATAGTGAAGATGGGCGAGCAGATATGCACCTGCCAGGAGCTGCGCGAACGCATAGGGCAGGAACTTGTGGAGAATCCGCCCACTATGGTGTCGAAAGGGGGAGTGATAGCCGAAGGATACAATGCCGAACTCGACGAACTGCGCACTCTAGCCCATTCAAGCAAGGAAGTGCTGATGAAACTGCGCGACGATGAATGCGCGCGCACCGGCATACAATCGCTTAAAATAGGTTTCAACAATGTTTTCGGCTACTATCTTGAGGTAAGGAACACTTTCAAGGACAATGTGCCTGAAAACTGGATACGCAAGCAGACTCTTGTAAGTGCCGAGCGCTATATCACGCCCGAACTCAAAGAACTCGAAGAAAAGATACTCGGCGCGCAAGACAGGATTCTTGCAATCGAGACACGCCTTTACAACGAACTGGTTACGTATGCGCAGGGATTTATAACCCATTTGCAGCTCGACGCAGCCATCATAGCCGACATCGACTGCCTGCATTCGTTTGCCGTTACGGCGAAAGAACACCGCTTTGTGCGCCCGAAAGTGGACGAGAGCGAGACTCTCGACATAAAGCAGGGCCGTCACCCCGTTATAGAAACCCAGATGGCACCCGGCGAAAGCTATGTGGCTAACGACGTGTACCTCGATACCGAAAAGCAGCAGATAATAATACTCACCGGTCCAAATATGGCCGGTAAATCGGCGCTTTTGCGCCAAACGGCCCTTATTGCACTCATGGCCCAGACGGGATGCTTTGTGCCTGCCGAAAGTGCGCGTGTGGGCATCGTTGACAAGATTTTTACGCGTGTAGGCGCCAGTGACAATATCTCGGCCGGCGAATCAACGTTTATGCTTGAGATGAGCGAGGCGGCCAACATCCTCAACAATATGTCGCAGCGCAGCCTTGTGCTTTTCGATGAACTTGGTCGCGGCACATCCACCTACGACGGCATCAGTATAGCATGGGCCATTGTAGAGTATCTTCACGAAGGGCCGAAAGGGCATCCGCGCACGCTTTTCGCCACGCACTACCACGAGCTGAACGAAATGGAGAAACATTTCCAACGTATTAGGAATTTCAATATTACAGTGTGTGAAACTGGCGGGCGCATAGTGTTTCTGCGTAAACTTGAAGTGGGAGGCACGGCCCATTCCTTCGGTATTCATGTGGCCCGGCTGGCGGGGATGCCGCCTTCGATAATAAAACGCTCAGAGGTGATACTTCACGAACTGGAGTCTACGTCGCCCGACGGCAAAGTGTCGAAGCCTACCGAAAGCATTGCTGGCACGCGCGAAGGCACTCAGTTGAGCTTCTTCCAGCTTGACGACCCCGTGCTGACGCAGATACGCGACGAGATACTGGGGCTTGACATCAACAACCTTACTCCCATGGAGGCTCTCAACAAGCTCAACAACATAAAACACATTCTGACGGGGAAATAACCAGCCGGCAAGTCTACGCTCTAGCCGAGTTTTGGCTTTCTTTCTCGTTGCGGCGCTCGATATTCTCGGGTTCGTCTTCGTGGCGGCGCTTCCAGCGATTGTGGGTCCACAACCAGTTGCGCGGACTTTTCTTTATCATTGCTTCGAGCAGTTGCATATAGCGGTCGGTGAGCGTGTAGTCGGGATACGACTTGGGATCGTTGGTTACAAGTTCCAGCGAGCAGTGGTAGTATCCGCGCTTCACGCGCTTCACATTTGCGAAAAACACGCTTGCATTCATCTTTTTCGCTATTCTTTCGGTTCCGGTGTACACCGGTGTGTCCTGATTCAGGAAATCCACCCATTCGTGTATGTTTACCCACCGCGGCCCTTGGTCGGCAATAAATCCTATTACGGTTTTCTTGGCATCGTTGCGCATGCTCACAATTCGGCGAAGGGCGTCGTTCTTGGCTATGTTTTCAGATCCGAAGCGCCCGCGCAGCTGAAGCAGCAGCCAGTCGAAGAATTCGCTTTTCACGGGATGGTAAAGCTGCCCGCACTGTATCTTGTCGAGGTGAAACCACATGGGCATGGTGGAAATCCATTCCCAGTTGCAGAAGTGGCCGAGGTAAATGAAGCAGAACTGGTGGTCTTCGAGTGATTTCTCTATATCGTCGTTGCCCGAGAAAGTCATTCGGCGCCGCATTTCTTCGGGAGATATCGATATAAGCTTGAACATCTCTACCATATTGTCGCAGAATGAGTGGTAGAATTCGCGCTCTATGG
>CAVFSQ010000122.1:0-4943 GCA_963625145.1 Bacteroidaceae bacterium
ATTCGGGGTAGATGATTTTTCGCGATTCGCCGTTGAAACACTTGGCAAGGCTGGCTGTGGTCTGTGCGGCAGCAATCATCAGCGGGCTTCCCTTTCCTGCAATTTTTACATCGATGGCTGGTATTTGCAGCAGTTGGCGCTTGATGTCGGTGGTAAGTTGCGATATGTCGCCGTTGTGCTTCATGATGTCGATTACCAGTTGGTCTACGTATGGGCGGTACGGTTCCATTATATCGTCGGCAAGGCAATAGTCGTTGTATTTGTTGTGGTGGAAAATTCCGTATACGGGCAGCAATCCGCTTCCCACGAGAGCCCTTGCCACCACAGCCCGTAGTATGGCATAGCCGTAGTTGAGCAGGTTGTTGGGCGGCGCTTCCTCTTGTCCCCGCACGAAGTCGGGAATGCCGGTGAATATGTTACGCCAGTAGTAAACGGCAGCCTGTGCTTCCTGGTTGTCGGCATCGCCGCTTTTCACTTCTGCGGCCATCCGGCGGAGTTTCCTTGCCGGTTGCCCGGTTTGCTTCTCCAGCAAGGCAGCCTGGTTTTCGATTTTGGCTTTCACGGTTTGCTGCCAAAGCTGCTTCTTTAGCGGTGCCGAGGCTTCTATTTGCCGGCGGAAGCGTTCGTTCTGCGTGGTGTTGCCCTGCAGCGGCAGAAACATTCCGGTAGGCATGTGGCGGTCGTTGCAGGCAATCAAGGCAACAGTGTTGTCAAGCAGGGCGGCTATAAGTGCCTGCGTCACGGTAATCTGCCGATGGTCGAGAATCACTACGCCAATGTCTTCAATGGGGATGGTGCGCACTGCCTGCTTCTTGAAAACTTCCGACAAGTCGACATTTTTCTCTACTTCTGGCAACTTTATCACCAATTGCCCGTTGCTTAGCGACAGATACGACGGATTGCCGAAATACAGTGTCTTCTTTATCATGGCGCATTGTTTTTGGGGTTATCCGTAAATTCCGGTGATTTGCCCAAGGCGGTCTACAACGACTTTCCGGCTCGTGTTTTTTATGCTGGTGCCGTCTTCTATGGTCATCTCCACTTTGTTCATACTTTTCAATTCCATGCCCTTTGCAATAAGGGCTGACCATGTATGGGGAACAAACAGGCATTTACTCCCTGTGCACGATACCATTTTATACAAATGCTTTTTCCCGTTTTTGTCTTCGGTTTGCACCAAGTCGCCGGGAGAGAGTGTAAAGAGCAGTTTCTTGCCGTCGGGCTTTAGGGTTTCAGCTACGCTCAAATGATTCTTCAACCGTTCTACGGCCTGTGTAAGCGGAATGCTTTCGAACGAGCGCTTGCCTTTGTCGTCGGCATAGACAGCGAAAAAGAGATTTGTTCCCTTATCAGCTTCTACAAATTGCTTGGTTTTTGCTCCTGTGCTGCCGACATTGAACTTCATGCCCAAAGTCTCGGTTTTTCTTACCTTGTAAATAGGCTTGTGGTCTTTGCCGCCGTTGAGAAGCTTTATGTTCCTGTTCATTTCCTCGATGCCTTCGGGAGAGAAGGCAATTTGGGGATTGGGTTTGCCGTTGTCGTCTTTGTAGTTCTCAAGATGTGCCGACAGTATTTTGCGGATACCGGAATCTGAAACTTTGGATACGTCCAAAGCCGTATCGATATTCACCCTGTTGGCTGAAACGGCTTCTTTTCCTTCAGTATAGTAGTAGATGTCGACTTTTGAATAGTCCTGGCCGTTGATATTGTATTTTCGGTCTTTGAAATATTTCAGAATCTCGTTTTTGTCGTATTTGCCGTTTTGGGCTGTGAGATTCTTGACAGTTTGCCTGAGCTGCCTGTCGACAATGGATTTCGGATTTTCCAGAGCATCCTTCAGTTTTACGGTTTTTGTTTTCTGAAGTTTTATCATACCCGATACGGTGTCTTTGTGCAGTGATTGCCTGACGGCCCTTTGGTCGCCCTTTGTTTGCTTGTCCACTACCTTTCTGCCGCCGACATAGTGTGTGAAGCGGTTGTTGGTGCGTGTTAAGACGCGCAGGTCCTGCTTGAAGCTAACCACGATGCTTTCGAGCTCGAGCTGCACATCGTGGGCAAATCCTTCCCAGGGCGCCTTGAACATCCATGTGTAGTTGCCGCCGCTGTCGGGCTTTGATTTTCTGCACAGTAGTCTCTTCAAATCTTCACGCCCTGTGCTGTTGGCCGACAACGCATACATGTTGTTGAGATAGTTTACGTGGTTTCGTGTGGCGCATGCCGTTATGATGGCGTCAAGGGCGTGATGGCGGTGGTCGATGCGCTTCTTGTTGAAATTTTTCGAAAATTCGAAGGGGACGTTCGTTTGGAAATAGCGCTTGCCGTCTTTTTCCACATCGTGCCCGAAGCGTGAAGAGCTCGTGAGAGTGTTGAGGCGCTTGAATCGCGGAGTGATAATGCGGTTCCAAATGTCGTTGAGCCCCCAGTCATTCTTCAGGCGTCCGGTTATGGCGCCGGTGGTGGGTATGACGTGCTTTGACACTGCTTCCTGTTCGCCTTCTTCCCTCACCAGGCACGACAGTATGCCGAGCATTCGGCGTGTGATATAGCGGGTGTCGTTCATTTGCCGCTCAATGAATTTGTCGGGAATTTCGTCCATAAGAAGCTTGCGCATCTTGACGGGGTTGCTTTTGTAGTGTTTCTGTACAAATTCTTCGTACTGTTTCTTGTCGAATGTCTTGACTTGCCCTCTTCCTCCGGATAAAGGTATGATTTTGCCTGGTTCTTCGGAAATGAACTGGTAGCCGAGCCTGTCGCTCTTTTCCAAGTTGACTTCGCTTTCGCACAGCACCTTGTTTGAAAACGAGTCGTCGAAATAGCGCGACTGCGGTATTACGTGCTCTATCTGGTAGGCTGGGGTAAACAGCTTGCTGAGCGGGATGACCTGCCCGGTGTACGGCGATTTGTATTTCTGCTCAAGCCAAAGGCGGTATTTCAGTATGCTTTTTTGGCTGGCTACGCTTTCTTTTCCAAGGTCGCCTATAATTTTTCTTATATCGTTTATATCGTCTTTGTTTGTATAGGAGAGGGGGTCGTTGATAATGCCGTCTTCGAAAATTTTGAATTTCTCCTGCTGGCTGGGCGAGTCGGGACGGATGTTTTCTATGCCATATTCCTGCTGGTGGTCGGCAAACTCCTGCATCAGTAACTTTATGCGGCGGTTGGTGTTCTCGTTCTTTTGGTTTTGCTGGGTTTCGCGCTTTCTGCTTTCCGCATTCTTTTTAAGTTCGCGCCCCATCTCGATGTGCACCTCGTCTATGCGCCCGTATTTTTTCCATATGTCTCTCACCGTGCGCAGGGTTTCGCCTGTCACCTTTTCTACCACAGGGTTTCGCAGAGAGTGCTGCTTCAGCTTCGTTTGCAGATAAAGGTCGATATCTTCGGGCTTTTCCCAGCGTGTGGTGTCGGATGCTTCCGAATGGCGGTTGTAAACGGCATAGGCTGCCTCCCACACGTCAAGGCCCTTGAAGTCACCGATGCTTTTGAGGTGTGAAAGCTTTTCTCTTGCCCTGTCGGAAATGCTGTCGTCGGCTTCGCCGTCGATGATGCGGTTGATTCTTTCCAGCGTGTGGCTGTCGATGTCCTTTTCTTCCCAATATTTGCCCTGTCTCATAAACGGCAGCAAACGGCGTATGCAATATTTGCCCTGTCTCATAAGCGGCAGCAAACGGCGTATGGCTTTTTCCGAATAGGCACCGTAGTCGTTGCTGCCGGGGGAGCATGTGGCGAAGGCTTCAACAAACTTGTCTTCCGGCAGGTTGTTTTTCCGTGCGAATTTGGCGAGCGCCTTGCGGTACATCACAGGGTCGTCAACCGAGTAAATGATGTGCCACAGTTGCTGGTTCTGTTGCCGATTCTTGTCGTATGGCCATTCGTCGAATCCCAGTTTCTTCATCCGTCGGCTTATTTCATAGTTGGTGGGGCAGCAAGGGTAGGCTTTCGCATCGTCGTCAACATAGTTCCAGCGGTATTCCTTGGTTTTGTCTTTAATGCCCCACGGTTTATGTTTCAGGAGTTCCTGTTGCTTGATTTCTTTCTTTTTGCAGAGCTCGTCAAAAAGTTTGCACATATCGTCTTCGGTTTTCAAAAACTCGCCGGTAACGTCTACATCGGTGCACAGCTTGCCGTTGACAGTTGCGCTGCGCTTGTAGATGCGCAGATTGGATATGAATTGCCACAGACGGAATTCTTCGTATAAGGGGTGCGACTTCGGGATGCATTTTACGCCTTTTACTTGTATCTCTCCGTTCTTGTCAAGATAATGGTATGATTCGAACGGGCATTCGGCTATAAGGCTTTTCTTGCTCTTGAGCGGACGTTGGTAGAATATGATGTCGTCGATGAACAGCGCGGTGAATCCGCCTTCCTTGCGCATATTCACATGCCCTGCATTGTGGTGGTACAACTCGTGCAGGCAGGCTTCGCAAAGGTCAGCATCGTTAAGCTCCGGAATGAACTCTTTCTGTTTTTCCAGTATCTGAAACAACTCGTCTCTGTAAAAACTGCGCTCAATAGTGCGAATCAGTTGTCCTCTTACTTTTGTGTCGGGGTAGGCGAGCAGGTTGTTGTAGATGTATGAGCCAACGGTTCCATGGCTTTGTTCAAGAGTGTATTCCGTGCGTTTCTTTATCAGTTTCCAATCATCTTCTTGGGGAGTGCGCACTGAAACTTTCGGTTTCCCGTCTTTATTCATTGCGATGTCGCCATTTTTGTCAAGTGTTGTTATTACTATGACATCCACCTTGTTGCCCTCCTTTTGTGGCGGCTTGGCTGCCGAAACAATTTGGGTTACCCCGTTGTCGTACGTTATTTTATATGAATGCAGCCAGCTTTTCTTTCCGTCTGTGCCCAAATCTTCCACCGATACCACGGTGAGCGGCTTGTATTCTTCCTTCTTGCTAGGTTGGTCTTCTGAATTATCCCCGTCCTTTCCGCGCAGTTGGTAG
>CAVFSQ010000123.1:0-4919 GCA_963625145.1 Bacteroidaceae bacterium
TGATAATTCCGTAATTTTGCATTAATAATTCTACAGCAAATGGAAAAACTGAGATACATTCTCGATGTTCAATTTCTCTCATACGAAGAATTGACAGAAAGCCAAAGACAACTGATAAAGCTTTCTCAAGATGCTTGCCTGACAAGCTACTCCCCTTATTCGCATTTTGCCGTTGGGGCAGCACTCATGTTCGGAAACGGTGAAACACTTTCAGCCAGCAACCAAGAGAACGCAGCGTTTCCTTCCGGGCTTTGTGCAGAGCGCTCATTGCTTTTCTATGCCAAAAGCTACCGGCCCGACGCAAACATCGACTGCATTGCCATAAGTGCCCGAAAAGACGGCCAAATGACGCAACAACCGGTAACGCCCTGCGGAGCCTGCCGGCAAGTTATCCAAGAAACTGCCGAACGTCAGAAATTGCCTATGCAGATGTTGTTGGCTTGCGAAAAAGGAGCGTATCTGGTCAGCGACGCACGCCAACTACTGCCGCTTCAATTCAATTCCCAAACCATGCAATAGCGCAAATGGTACAGTATTTGCTGCTATCCCTCAAAAACTTTCAATCATGACTAAAGCAAACGAAAACACCCAAAACGTGGACCAGCCTACAAACGGCGACGAAGAATTGAATACCAATTCCAACACCGCAACAGCCGACAAGCAAAACGCAGAACTTACAGTGGAAGACTGCCTGAAACAGATTGCCGAACTTAAAGACAAATATTTGCGCCAGGCGGCAGAATTTGACAACTACCGCAAGAGGGTGCTTAAAGAAAAAAGCGAGCTCATCCTCAACGGCGGCTCCAACGTAATCACATCGCTATTGCCGGTTCTTGATGATTTTCAGCGCATAACCGGCAACTTCCCCGAAAATGCAGACGATGCGCTCACTACCGGCATAATGCTGGTATACCGGAAGTTCATCCATACGCTGGAAACATGCGGGCTCAAAGCCATCGACACCAAAGACGAAGATTTCAATACCGACTATCACGAGGCCGTGGCACTTATACCCGCCCCTACTCCTGAACTCAAGGGAAAGGTTGTTGACTGCCTGCAACCCGGTTATAAACTAAACGACAAAGTATTGCGCCACGCCAAAGTGGCAATAGGACAATAACGGTTACAGTCCGACAAATTTTCCCCAAACATGGCAGACAACGAAAAAGACTATTACAAGATTTTGGGAGTGGAACGCAATGCCTCCGACGAAGAGATAAAGGCTGCGTACAAGAAAATGGCCATCCGCTTCCACCCCGACCGCAACCCCGGCGACAAAGACGCCGAAGAGAAATTCAAGCAGGCAGCAGAAGCATACGATGTGCTGCGCGACCCGCAACGCCGACAACGCTACGACCAGTTCGGCGCCGAAGGTGTCGACGGCAACGGCTACAGCGGCTACAGCAGAGGCATGGATATGAACGATATTTTCAGCATGTTCGGCGACTTGTTCGAAGGGCACGGATTCGGCGGCTTCAGCGGCTTCTCGGGCGAAGGAGCGTCAGCCTCGGCACCCACGGGCGGCAACCTGCGCCTGCGCGTAAAGCTTACACTCGAAGAGATAGCGAAAGGCACAACCAAGAAATTCAAGCTGAAGAAATACATCCGCTGTCCGGAATGCAACGGAAGCGGAGCCGAAAAGGGTTCCTCAGCAGAGACATGCCCCACTTGCCACGGGCAGGGACACATAGTGCGGCAACAACGCACATTCTTGGGCATAATGCAGACACAGACCGTTTGCCCCAAATGCAATGGCGAAGGACGCATTATAAAACACAAATGCACATGTTGCCACGGAGAAAGTATAACACAGGGCGAAGAAACTGTTGAAGTAAACATCCCTGCAGGCGTAGCCGAAGGCATGATTGTAAACATTCCCGGGAAAGGCAATGCTGGGCGGCATGGCGCCCCCTGCGGCGATTTGCAGGTAGTGATAAAAGAAGAGCCCCATCCCACCTTCGTTCGCGACGGCAACGACATTGTCTACAACCTGCTGCTCACAGTGCCGCAGGCTGCCCTGGGCGAAGATGTCGACATCCCCACACTCGAAGGCTCGTCGAAAATCACCATCAAGCCTGGCACACAACCGGGGAAAGTTCTGCGGCTGCGCGGCAAGGGACTGCCCTCCGTCAACGGCTACGGAAGCGGAACCGGCGACCTCATAGTAAACATCAGCGTGTATATTCCCGAAAACCTTACGAAGGAAGAACGGAAAATCCTTGAGCACATACGCCACAACGAAAGCATGAAACCCGACAAGAAAGTCAAGGAAACCATTTTCAGCAAATTCCGTGCTCTTTTCGACTGACACAATAAGACCTTTTGATGAACTACCGTCAGACAATAGACTACCTTTACAACTCCGCTCCCCTTTTCCAAAACATCGGGGCGAAGGCCTACAAACCGGGGCTGGGCAACACCGTGGTTCTTGACGAGTTTTTCGGGCATCCCCACACGCGCTACACAACCATCCACATTGCCGGAACCAACGGCAAAGGCTCGTGTGCCCACACACTGGCTGCAGTGTTGCAGGCCCAGGGATACCACACCGGCCTGTATACATCGCCCCACCTTGTGGATTTCCGCGAGCGCATGCGCATCGACGGGCAACCCATACCCGAAAGCTACGTAGTTGATTTCGTGGAGAAATACCGCAGTTTCTTCGAGCCTCTCCACCCGTCGTTTTTCGAGCTTACCACGGCACTTGCATTCCTATGGTTCGCAGAATCCGCCGTTGACATTGCAGTCATCGAAACGGGGCTCGGAGGGCGGCTCGACTGCACCAACATCATCAATCCTGCGCTTTCTGTCATTATCAATATAAGCTACGACCACACACAATTTCTCGGCTCCACGCTTTCCCAAATTGCAGGCGAGAAAGCAGGCATTATAAAGCACGGCACTCCCGTGGTGATAGGCGAATACACACCGGAAACACGGAAAGTATTCGAAGATGCGGCAAAAACCATGCATTCCCCCATAGTATTTGCCCAGGACGAGCCAACGTTGACACGCGCCGTGGAAACTCCCCAGGCACTCGAAATCGAAAGCACACTGCTGCCGCAGACAATCAGTTACTGCCTTACCGGTGAATATCAGAAGCGGAATGCCAACACCATTCTATGTGCCATAAAGCAAATGCGCAAACTAGGCATCGGCATTTCCGACGACAGCATTCTGCAAGGATTTGCAGACGTGAACAAAACCACCGGACTGCGAGGCAGATGGGAGATATTGTCGCAGCATCCCACTGTAATCGCCGACACTGCTCACAACTCTGCAGGGCTTAAGTACACCATGCAACAACTGGAGCACAGCCATGCGCGCGGGTTGCGCATCGTGATAGGCATGGTAAGCGACAAAGACATTGATGCATCGCTTGCGCTGATGCCTCGCTGCGCCACGTACTATTTCACGCAAGCCAGTGTGAAACGGGCACTCAACGCACGCGAGCTGCAAATGCGCGGTGAGGCTTTGGGGTTACATGGCAAGGCTTTCCCGAACGTAAAGGATGCCTACGGGCAAGCAATGCGTGACGCAGATGCCGATGATATGATTTATGTTGGGGGAAGCAATTTTGTAGTGGGAGACTTGCTGCAATGGCTTGAGGCAAAAGAAAACGTTGACGGGAAGAATTAACGGCCGCCCCCGATAAAGCGCGGTACGCGCGACACTTTTAGCGCCCATTTATCGTCCGCCGTATCTACGCGGGCTATTATGCTGTCCGACTCTTCAATCCACAGGAAATCGGTAACTTGTTTTATGCCCCATACGCGAAAATATTCATCAATGGCACCGCTGACTGCTATTTTACGATGAAGATTCAATGGATTGTCAACAAGGTTCAACGCTGCGCGTATAGTTGAGCCTGAAAGCAACTGAACAGGCATGCATCGCGCTATGTCACGTTCCAAAGAGTCATCGGCTATCAGCAAGTTGCTGGCAACTGTAAATGGAGGGGTAAAGGTTGCACCAGATATTGTGGTGCCTTTTATTGCTCCAACTATATACCCAACTATGCCGTCTGCTTTTATGATTAGGCTATCGGGGGCGTCACCGTCAAGTACCTCCAATGTTTCGCCCACCGTGAGCCAACACCGTGCGGCAGTTGTATCGGCAGTTCCTTCGGATTTTTCTGTATTTGGGCCTTTGTCTTCCTGATTGTCAAAACGGGCTTTTTCACACGACAGCATCATAAAGGCAAACATCCACACCAAAGCTATCAGGCATGGATACTTTACTATACATGCGTTTGTGAACTTTACCTGCATTGCTACAGCACACCTTTGGAAGAAGGCAAATCCATATGGTTCACATCGCGGCGCACGGCCGCAGCCACAGCCCGGGCAAATGCCTTGAATATCCCTTCTATCTTGTGGTGCTCGTTCTCCCCTTCGGCCTTTACATTGAGGTTCATCTTTGCGTTCGATGCAAGGCTCTTGAAGAAATGCAGAAACATTTCGGTAGGCATATCGCCAATCTTCTCGCGCTTGAATTCTGCATCCCACACAGTCCACTCACGCCCGCCGAAATCGAGTGCCACGCTGCACAGGCAGTCGTCCATGGGCAGACAGAAGCCGTAGCGCGCAATGCCGCGCTTGTCGCCGAGAGCCTTTGCAAGGCACTGCCCCAAAACGATGGCTGTGTCTTCTATGGTATGGTGCTCGTCTACATTCAAATCGCCTGCAACGTGAATTTCAATATCCATGCCTCCATGGCGCGCTATCTGCTCGAGCATATGGTCGAAAAAGCCTATGCCTGTGGAAATGTCGGCATTGCCCGAACCGTCGAGATTGAGTTTCACCTGCACATCAGTTTCGTGCGTGGTGCGCCGTATGGCAGCAGTTCGCTGCCCGGCAGTGACAATGGCCGCAATCTTGGGCCAACTCATGCCGGCTCCCAGCTTCAGCCCTCGGCAC
>CAVFSQ010000124.1:0-4905 GCA_963625145.1 Bacteroidaceae bacterium
AACTAACAAATAACCCTAAAAACAAATCAGTCATGAGAAAGAAGTACAAACTTTCCACGTTATTGGTTGCAGTCTCCTGCCTGCTGTGCGGCAATGCAGCGGCAATAGACATAGTCGACAACGTGTACCAAATCTCAAATGCTGCAGATTTTGCCGAATTCGGCAATGTAGTAACCACGACAGACAATACCGCCAGCGCGGTACTTACTGCCGACATCGACTTCGACGGTGTGACATGGACGCCAATAGGCACCTCGGCAAACCCCTTCAAGGGCACACTCGACGGAAAGTATTTCCATATCAAGAACCTGGTTGTAAGCGCAGCTGCAGACTATCAGGGACTTTTCGGCTATGTATCCGGCGGCTGCACCATCCAGAACCTTACCATCGATGCTTCATGCTCATTCTCGGGTGCGGCTTTCGTGGGAGCTTTTGCTGGCGGCACAACGGGAGGCGGCAACATCTACCTCACCAATGTAGGCAATGAAGGCACAGTTACCGCATCGGCACAAAACGCCGGCGGTTTCATCGGCGTCAGCATGAGCGGCGCATGCGCGTTTATAGTAAAGAATTCCTACAATGCAGGCAATGTGACCGGCGCCAATGAGTCGGCAGCATTCACAGGATGGGCCGGCGGCGGCTCTTCGTTCACCAACTGCTACAATGTAGGCGAAATTTCCGGCCTTGACGGCAGCAACAAACTTGCCCGCAACAACCCTACTTTCACTAACTGCTACGACATTGCAGGCGTACAGTGCACAGCAATTCCTGAAGACGCTCTCGCTAGCGGTGCATTCGCTTTCATGCTCAACGGCTACCAGACTAACGACAGCGTTGTTTGGCACCAGAACATCGATGCCGGCACAGCCGACAGCCACCCGGTAACTTCGCCTTCGCACGGACTGGTTTACGCAGCCGGCTCACTGCACTGCGACGGCACTCCATACGAAGACATGACCTACACCAACAGCGGCGCAAACACTCTTGACGAACACGAATTCGTTGACGGCGTATGCTCATACTGCCACAATGTAGTTCCCGACTACTACGCTTCAATTCTCAACGATAGCGTTTACGAAGTGAGCGACGCAAAGCAGCTCAACTACATTGCCTGCATGGTGAACACTTCCACCGACAAGAATTTCTACGTTCGTCTTATGAACGACATCGACTTCAGCGAATACTCTCAAGCCGGTATAGAAATCGGTATCGGCGGACACGACTTCAATGGCTGGTTCGACGGACAGGGACACACCGTTACCATCGACTACAACGCCACTGCCCAATATACGGGCCTCTTCCACTTCCTGAAAAACGGTACCGTACGCAATCTCATAACCGAAGGTCAGATAGTATGCTCCAAGAGCTGCATCGGCGGCATCGTAGGCTATCTTGTAAATTCAAATTCCCGCATCGAGAACTGCATAAGTAAAGTAACGCTCGTTTGCAATGAGGAGGGCGACTTCACTATGGGCGGCATCGCCGGCATAGCTGCAGGCGGCGCAATCGACAACTGCGCTTTCCTCGGAACAATGTCCGCTCCGGCCGAATACGGCAACGGCGGTATTTTGGGATGGACCGGCAACGGCATTTCCATTTCCAACTGCTATGTTTTCGGCGAACTTGACATGGTACAGTCACAGTGCAACATCATTGCACGCGGCAGCAACCTTTCCATCACCAACTGCTACTACGCCAACAACGACAGTTGCGCAGTTCCCGCTGGCGTAACCGAGGTTACCGAAGACCAAATCATGAGCGGACAGCTGGCATATTATCTCAACGGAATGCGCAGCGACACCGTTTCATGGTACCAGAACATCGACACCGAAGCCGAAGCCGACCTATATCCTGTGCCATTCAGCGATCACGCTGTGGTTTACGCAGTAGGCACTCTCAATTGCGACGGCTCGCCCCAGAGCGAAGACGGCGGCTACTCCAACAGCAACAGTTCAGTTATCCTTCCCCACGAATATGCTGACGGAATGTGCACATTCTGCCACAAGCTGAAGGACGACTATATGACTCTCGTCAACGGCTATTACGAGATTTCCACTCCCGCACAGCTCAACTGGTTTGCGCGCAATGTCAACCAGGGCAACAACAAAATCAATGCGAAACTCACTGCCAACATCGACTTCTCGGAATATACCAGCGCCGACACCATTATGATAGGCAACGGCAACAACTTCATGGGAACATTCGACGGCCAGGGGCACACCGTTACCGTTAACTACGACCGTTACGACGTAACAGCCAATGCCGCTCTCTTCTTGAATGTTCAAAATGCCAACATCAAGAACCTCAAAGTCGATGGAGTGGTTTCGTCGGGATACTGCATAGGCGGCATTATGGTCAGGGCTTATGGCGCATCGGTTATCGAGAACTGCGTAAGCGCTGCCACCCTCAAGAGTTTTGTTGACGGCGACGCCTCAATCGGCGGCATTGCTGCAGCTGGCTTCGACCACAGCACTTTCCGCGACTGCGCATTCGTAGGAAAAATGATTGCTCCCACCGGAAGCGGCAACGGCGGCATTGTAAGCTATGCAAACGGCGGTGTGTCTGTCGTGATAGAGAACTGCTACGTTGCAATAAAGGAACTCAACATCCGTGAGGACGAAGGAAGCGCAATGATTTGCCGCAACAGCCCCACGATGAGGAACAACTACTACGTTGACTGCGGCACACTCGTTATAGACCAGTTTGCCACATTGGTAACAACCGACCAAGTTGCTAACGGAGAGCTCTGCTTCACACTCAACGGCTACCAAAACGGCGGCAAACCCTGGACACAGACTCTCGGAACCGACGAATATCCCGCTCCGTTCAACGGTGACAACGTGGTTTACGCTATCGGCAAGATGTCTTGCAGCGGCACTCCCGAAGATGTCACCTACTCCAACACCGAAGGCGAACTTGTAACTCCCGATCACCTTTATAACGAAGAGACTGGCGTTTGCGAAACTTGCGGCGGACGCATAATCAAGACTCCTGCACAGCTTCTCGCTCTCTCGCAGGAATTCAACACAGGCTTTGCGCCCAACAACGTGAGCGTTGTAGTGGCAAACGACATTGACATGGCCGGAGTAGAAGGCTACGAAGGCATCGGCACAACCGACATTCCCTTCCAGGGCAAGTTCGACGGCGGCGGCCACGTAATAAAGAACCTCGTAATCAACACCACAAAGATCAACCAGGGTCTCTTCGGTATTGTCAGCGCCGGCGCTGAGGTTAAGAACATCACTCTTGACTCTTCATGCTCGATTACCGTAGTTGGCGCAGGCTATGCAGGCGGCATTATCGGCGGGACCAACGGCACCGGTCTCGTGATAATCGAGAACTGCGGCAACGAAGCCGATGTAACGGCAGCAGGCCCCAACGCCGCTGGTATCGTGGGCGTGAACTATGGCGCAACGGCACTCCTGCGCATCACCAACTGCTACAACTCCGGCACAATCACCGGCGACTTGGAAAGTGCAGGCATCAGCGGATGGGCAGGTTCCAGTGCAGAAATTACCAACTGCTACAACATCGGTAAAGTAACCGGCGTTGAAGGTGTGAAGACCTTTACCCGCTTCGCGTCTTCCCCTTACTACACCAACTGCTTCGAAACAATCGGCGAGCAAGTTACCAAAATCGACAACGACTTCGTTGTAAGCGGCGCTCTCTGCTACGCTCTCAACGACAGCGTTGACAACGGCACGAACTTCTACCAGACTCTCGGAACCGACAGCCACCCGGTGCTTTTCAAGACGCACGGCATGGTTGCCAATGTTGACGGTGTATACACCAACAACGTAGTGGGCATCAAGGCAATTGCAGACAAGAAGAACGCCAACGGCACAGTTCGCATCTACTCTATCGACGGCATGCGGATTCCGAGCCTGCAGAAAGGCATCAATATAGTTCGCAAGGCCGACGGCACTACCCAGAAAGTTCTCGTGAAGTAACACTTTCTTGCGTATAATTTCCAAGACCGTGCCGCAATCGGGCGGCACGGTCTTTTACTTAAACACAGTTCCAATGAAAAGTTCTGAATCACTGACAAAAGCAAAGACTGCCCCCAAAAAATCAATTCCAGAGCATTCGGCAAAAAATATAGCCGCTTTTCTGCCAAACATTCCAACAGTCTTGCAAAAATTCTCTAAATTTGGAAGCGTATAATAACTTTTCAGAAGAAACAAAACCAAACTTACATGAATACCTTCAAGAAACTATGTCTGTTGCTGGTACTTGGCTTATGCCTTGCCGCATGTAGCGACAAAGTGGACGAAAGCAATCTTTACGTCTTCAACGGCAAAAGTGCACAGACGTTCCTCGAAACTACCGAGGGGCTCGAAAGCTATGCCTACCTCACCAGCCGAGTGCAGATATCTTCAAAATCGAAATCGCACGTCTCCGACCTTCTTTCCTCGCGAGGCAACTACACAGTGTTTGCCGCATCGAACGAAGCCATCCAGACGTTTCTCGATTCGGTTTACAACACAAAGAACTTCGACATCACACAGGTTGAAGACTCCATTGCCGAGTTCATCGTGCGAAACAGCATCGTCGACAACGGCGAAAGCGAAGCCTACCTCACTACCGATTTCAATATAGGCACTTTGGGCAACGCAAACATGAACGACCGTTACCTTCAAGTAAACTTCGAAACCGATTCCACGACCGACAAGGCCGCCATCTACATCAACAACAAATCGAAAATCGTAAGCGAAGACAACGAAGTCTCAAACGGATACGTGCATGCCCTCGACCGTGTTATCGACATGAGCAATTCTTCTCTGCCCGACCTTATCAGACAAGCCGACAACCTCAGGATATTCGCCCACATGCTGGAGCTTACCGGCTGGGCCGATTCGCTTGTAAACTACATTGACCTTGTTTACGAATACGACCATCCTGAAT
>CAVFSQ010000125.1:0-4895 GCA_963625145.1 Bacteroidaceae bacterium
GTGCGGGAAGGTTGCAGCGTGTGTTCTGCTCTTCGTACATGGTGAGGGGCGCATTCTGCGAATAGCGCAGGTTTTCGTTCACAAAGGTGTTGTACACACCGCGGCTCAGGGCTTCGGCGTCGTCGAATCCGGTCCACACCTGCTGACCCTTTTCGGCGTGGATAATGGCAGTGCCGGTGTCCTGACAGAAGGGCAGCACGCCCTTGGCCGACGTCTCGGCATTGCGCAGCATGGTAAGGGCCACATACCTATCGTTGTCCGATGCATCGGGGTCTGCCAGTATGGAAGCCACCTGCTGGTTGTGGCTGCGGCGCAGCAGGAACTCCACATCGCGGAAGGCTTCCTGTGCCAGCAGCGTGAGGGCCTGGGGTTCAATCCTGAGCATTTCCCTGCCTTCGAACTCGGCAGTTGAGATTCCCTGCTTCGAGAGCAGGCGGTATTCGGTGTCGTCGGTTCCCGTCTGGAACATCGGCGCATAGTTGAAATCGGGTATTTTGGCCATAACGGAGTATTGTGTTTATGTATGTTGCTCGTGGTTTTAATCTGCGGCAAATTTACGCTTTGTCGCGCGTTTCGCAAAACTTGCGCGCATCAAATTGCACTGCGTAAGGCCGGAATTGCGTATATTTGCTTCCGGAAACAACCATAACGCAATATAATATAACGCAATGTCACTGCACACGGTACGCACATTTTTTGCTACTGCGGCGCTGCTTCTCCTCCTCGCGGTGCTTTCTGCGGCAAGCCCAGCGGAAGCGCGGAAGAGAGATGGTGGGGAGGTATACAGCCGCGGGGGCATGGTTCGCATGAACCCCGCAGTGAGGAGCGTGGCGCTGGTATTCACGGCTGCCGACATGGCCGACGGAGCCGACACCATAGCCTCTACGCTACGTCGCTACGGCATACGTGGGCATTTCTTCTTCACAGGGAAGTTTTTCGGGAAATTCCCCGCCGTAGTGAAGCGCCTCCTACGCGAAGGGCATTATGTGGGGTGCCACGGCTATTCCCACCTGCTCTATATGCCGTGGGACCGCAGTGACACGATGCTCGTTACGCGCACCGCGTTCGAGGCCGACATGCGGCAGGCCTACCGCGCCATGGCGCGTTTTGGCATAAGAAAGAAGAAGGCATGGTATTTCATTCCGCCCTACGAGCACTACAACGACACCGTTGCAGCGTGGGCACGCTGCCTAGGGCTGACGCTGATAAACAACACCCCCGGCACGCTCACTTACGGCGACTACACCACCCCCGACATGCCGCGTTACTATAGCAGCGACTTCATACTCGAGCGTATACTAGGCATGGCCGCCGGGGACGGGGGCATCAACGGGCATCTGCTGCTGATGCATCTAGGCACCAGCGAGCGCCGCACCGACAAGTTCTACAACCGCCTGCCCGAGCTCATAGAGGGCCTCACCGCTCTGGGATACACGTTTGCCGACCTGTCGCAAAACGTGCCGAAGCCGAAGAATTACAAACGGCCGGCATCGCGATAGCTGAAACTCCGGTTGCCGCCGACTATAACATGATCAATAAGGCTTATGTTAATCATCTTGGTTGCATCGGCAAGACGGCCGGTAAGATTGTCATCGGCTTTACTAGGACTTACGTTTCCCGTTGGATGATTGTGCACAAGGATTATTGCTGTAGCCTGAGCCATTATTGCTTCACGCAGCACTAGGCGTATATCGACCGTAGCCTCTGTAATTCCACCCTTGCTTATCAGTTTTTTGCCTATAGGTTGCAGACGATTGTTAAGCAAAAGCACCCATACTTCTTCGCATGACATATCGGCAAGCGTAGCAAAATAGTTTCGCACAGCATTGGAATCGCTAAGCGGCAAATCAGTATTTACCTGCTCGGTCTGCATAAGCCTTCCAAGCTGACATGCGGCTTTGACAACTACGGCCTTTGCCTCGCCTATTCCTTTATAGGCTGTGAGTTGCCCTACACTTTTAGTGCCAAGCACGTGCAAACTGTCACCGCAATCATGCATAATACGTTGCATAAGCGTCACGGCATTTTCTTCGTTATTGCCCGACCCCACAAGCAAAGCCAAAAGTTCTGCTTTTGAGAGCGCTCCAGCGCCGTGTTTCAGCATCTTTTCGCGTGGGCGGTCATCTTCGCCGAGCGATTTTATAGTAACTTTCATTTATAGAAACTGTCCTTGAAAGCCTCATACTCGTCTTCCTTCAGAAGGTTACGCCGCAGGCTTGCCGTCAGGAAGCCCGAACCGTAGCCCACGAGCTGTACAAACGCCGCAGGCACCGACAGCAGCCCCACGCGCAGGCTGCCGCTACCCTTCCATCCCCCGGCAAACACTAGAACGGAGTATACCGCCAGCGGCAATAGGTTCCAGCGGCACACGAAACCGCCCGCCACCATTACGAAGCACCCCAGAGTAAACAGCGCCGGAAGCAGGTGCACCGGCTTCGTAGTGCCCGGATGGCGCTTTCCAAGGTTGACGCGCGCTATGCCCGAATTGTACACCTGTCTGAAGAACTTGCGGAAATCGGTGCGTCGCTTGTGCCACACCCATGCTCCGGGCAGCAGACAGGCACGCCAACCGCCCTCCACTATACGGTAGCTGAAGTCGATATCCTCGCCGAAACGCATGCGCGCAAAGCCTCCCAGCCGGCGGTAGACTTCAGCGCGGATGCCCATATTGTAGGAACGGGGATAGAACTTGTCGAGCTTGCGGCTGCCGCCCCGTATGCCGCCGGTAGTAAAGAAGGAGGTCATGGCATAGCCTATGGCTTTCTGCACCGGCGTGAACGTCGGGGCCGTACGGTCGGGGCCGCCGAAGGCGTCGCACCTCGTGCGTGCTATGCCCTCGTCCACCGCAGCGAAATATCCCGGCGGCAGCACCACATCGCTGTCGAGGATGACGAGCCACTGGCCAGAGGCATGCTCCGCGCCGCAATTGCGCGCCATGGCAGGGCCGCCGTTCTCCTTTGCAATATACGTCACCGGCACGCGGCCGGCATAACGCGCCACCGCCTCAGCACAAGTCACCGTGGAGCCGTCCTCCACCACTATCACCTCGATGTCGGGACGCGGCTGTGCGGCAATACTTTCAAGCAGTTCGCCCACCTCGTCGGGGCGGTTGTATACGGGAACAATCAAAGAGTATTTCATGACAGTTGCAAAATATCGTCGTTCGGTGTGCGGGCGTCAGAACTTCTTTCCGCCGGCCATGCGCAGAAACGTGGCGGCGAGTATCTGCAGGTCGAGCCGCCACGAGCGGTGCCCTAGGTAATGGAGGTCGAGCTCCAGGCGGCGCAGCATTTTCTCCATGGTGTCAGTATAGCCGTTGTAGAGCGTGGCGTAGGAAGTGACGCCTGGGCGCAGACTGTAAAGCAGTTCATAACGCGGATCGCGCTCTATGATGAGCTCTATGTAGCAACGGCGCTCAGGCCTCGGCCCCACAAATGCCATGTCGCCCTTGAGCACGTTCCACAATTGCGGCAGCTCGTCGAGATGGCGGGTGCGCAAGAAGCGCCCTACGCGCGTGGTACGCCCGTCGTCGTTACCGCCCGAAAGGACAGGCCCTTCCTGCTCGGCATCGGTACGCATGCTACGGAACTTGTAAATGAAGAACGGGCGGCCGTAGCGTCCTATGCGCTCCTGTCGGTAGATGGCGGGGCCGCCGCCACCCAACCGCACGGCCAGCCAGCAGGCCAGCAACAATGGTAAAGAAACGACAATGGCGACAAGCGCCAGCAGAAAGTCGCACACGCGCTTTGCTCTGCACCCCCAGCCGCCCGAACCGCCGCAAGCACCGCGCCGGGCATATGCCTCCGGCCCGGTTTTCACTTCCGGCCCCGTCTTCTTTTCCGTCTTTATATCCGTTTTATTCTCCGTCTTCATCTCCGCCACAATGCAGGCAAAGTGCCTGCAACTTCATACAATTCAACGGCCGCAAGGGAATATTATTACGCATGCGAGCTTTTATTTTCAGTTTTCCCACAGTTTTTTGTTTCCAGCATCCGTTCTCCCGCCACCGAGCCGCGCATTTTCGCCGCATTATCGCTAACTTTGCCGGAATATTGTTTCAAACTCGGAAAAAACGGCATACATGGCAAAGACGTCAAGGACAAAAACGGCATACACCTGCAAAAACTGCGGCTACGACAGTGTGAAATGGCTGGGCAAATGCCCTGCCTGCGGGCAGTGGAACACCTTCCGCGAGGTTATTGTGACTGCTTCCGCCCCGCCCAGGCAAAGCACAGGCGCCATGCCCCATCTCGCCCACGGCAGTTCCCGTCCCGTGAGACTCGAGCAGGTGGAAACGGCCGATGAACCGCGCATCAACACCGGCGACCCCGAACTCAACCGCGTGCTTGGCGGCGGTATCGTACCCGGCTCGCTGGTGCTCCTCGGCGGCGAACCCGGTATAGGCAAATCAACGCTCATGCTGCAGACTGTGATGCGCATGGCCGGAAAGCGCGTGCTCTACGCCAGCGGCGAGGAAAGCCAGCGCCAGATAAAATTGCGCGCCGCGCGCATAGGCCCCGCTACAGCCGACATACTGCTGGCATGCGAGACGTCGCTCGAGAACACATTCCGCCAAATAGCCGAAACCTCGCCCGACCTTGTGGTAGTCGACTCCATACAGACTCTCGGCACCGAAGCATGCGACAGTGCCCCCGGCAGCATCACGCAAATCAAGGAATGCGCCGCGGCACTGCTGAAATATGCCAAGCAGAGTGCCGTGCCCGTGTTTCTCATAGGGCACATCACCAAAGACGGCGTGATAGCCGGGCCGAAGGTGCTTGAACATATCGTCGATGTGGTGTTGCAGTTCGAAGGTGACCGCCACCACCTCTACCGCATACTGCGCGGCATAAAAAACCGTTTCGGCAGCACCAGCGAACTGGGCATCTACGAAA
>CAVFSQ010000126.1:0-4866 GCA_963625145.1 Bacteroidaceae bacterium
TGGTGTATGTTGCCGACCATGGCGAAGAGGTGTTCGACCGCATGCACACTTATGGCCGCGACCATGATGCAGCCGTGTCGGCCGATATAGCTTGGTCGGAATTCGAAGTGCCTATGGTAATTTGGTTCTCGCCGCAAGCCGCAAGTCTCCACGCTGACATTTACCGGGCAGCGCTGCGCGCGGTAAATTCCCCGTTCCTTACTGCCGATATGCCCCAGCTGCTTATGGGCCTTGCCGGCATATCTTCACCCCTCTACGATGCGAGGCGCGACTTGCTTGCGCCTGCCTACGACACCGGGCGCAGGCGAATACTGAAAAACTCGGTTGACTACGACTCTCTTATGAACCGCTCTGCCGACAATCTGCCGAAACAATGCAAACCGAATTGACGCGCCGCGACACGGCTTTTCTGAAAGGCATAGCAATCATCGCAATTGTGATGCACAACTTCTGCCACTGGATTCCGGGAAGCGTGATGGAGAACGAATACCACTTCAGCGTCCAGAACAGTCTCGACCTTGTGCATGTAATAGCCAACGGAGCTCCGCACGTGATTCTGAACCTGTTTTCCTACTTTGGCTGCTACGGCGTTTCGGTGTTTCTCTTTCTCAGCGGCTATGGCGTAGTGAAGAAATACGAAGCGTTGGCCCTGCCTTCGGTATGGTGCTTTGTGCGCTACAATGCCCTTAAGCTGTGGAAGCTGATGTTTGTGGGCGTATTGTTGCTGTATCTTTACGAGTCGTTGCTTACCACGGGCTGGCGCCATGGCTATGCCAATATAATGTGGCTGTTTGCGTTCGTGTCGAATTTCTTTCCCCAGACAGTTACGCCGTTTCTGCCCAAACAGGAATTGCTTGTGGGGCCGTGGTGGTATTTCTCGCTGACGATGCAGATGTATATGCTGTGGCGGCTGGCATTTGCCGGGCGGGGCCGAAGGGCTTTGCTGCTGGGTGCGGCGGTGTGTGTGGCGGCGCAGCTGCTTGCCGTAACGCTGCTGTGCGACGGAGGGCAGACGCTTCTCAACTATCTGCGCTACACTCTGCTTGGCTGCATGTTGCCGTTTGTGCTCGGCGTGTGGGCTGCACGCTACGGGCTGCCGCAAAAGCGTGTGGCATTTGCACTGTGTGCCGCCGTGTTTGCCGCATCGCTTTTCAGCGTGGTGGCTTGGATAGTGGCACCGCTTTGCGTGGCTTTCCTGGCTGTTGCGCTCCGGAAAGTCAATACGCCATGGTTTCGGCACCCGTTTGAGTGGCTCGGCGGAATATCGGCGGCGCTGTTTGTGCTTCATCCCGTGGTGCGCTGCCTGTTCAACCCACGCTACGGCGGCGATGTATATTTGTTGCTCGCGGCTTACCTTGCAACGGGCATCGTGGCGGCTTGGCTGCTGACAAAATTGCTGAAACTCCTTCCAAAACCAAGATTATGACAAACCAGTCGGAAACCGAAAAACTTGTTGCGGCATACCGTAAGGCCAACGAAAGCTATAGCCGTGTGCTGGTGTTTCGTACGGGCATTGACGCCGGATTCTTTGCCGAGTTCCGGTATCTGGTGCATGCGGTGATTTATTGCCTTGAAAACCATTTGCAACTGAAAATATATAGCCGCGGTGCCAATTATGCCTGCGAACGTGGCTGGACTGACTGGTTCGAGCCTTTTTGCCAGGAAGTGGACGAGCCGTACCATTCCAAACTCAACGTGCACTCGCTGCCGGCTCTTGGCGAACTGCGCCATACCAATCCGCATGCCTCTACCGGCAGTTTGGCGAAGTGGAAACTCAAGACGTTTGCCCGCCGCCGTATGTGCCGCGTGAGGAACCTTATGGCCTATGGCAGTTGTGCCCTTTCCACTTCCGACATACCGGTGTGGAATGTTCGCCGGCACATCTGTCTGCCGCAGATTGGAGTGGAAGGGAATTATATTGAAGTTTTCGCCAAAATAGCCTCCATGCTGTGGCGCTTCAACGGCGAGACACGCGAGGCTGCCGACGCATTAATCAAGTCGCTCGGGCTTCCGGCGGCTTATTCCGCTACGCAGATACGCGGCGGCGACAAGGTAACCGAAATAGAGCTCTACCAGCCTTCGCTGTTTGTCGATGTTCTCGATTCGCACAATGCTCCGCGCGATGTATTGCTGCTTACCGACGACTACGGCATACTGGAAACCGTGCGGCGCGACTACCCGCGCTACACATGGCATTCGCTTTGCAGCCCCGAAGAGCACGGATACTACAACAAGGCATTTGCCAGCTCGGAAACCGGCAGCAAACGCCGCCGCATGTTGCGCTTCCTTGCCCAGATTGACGCAATGATGCAAGCCGGATTCTTTACCGGAAGCATCTCGGTAGGCCCGAGTCTTTTTCTGCTCGAGATGATGTATCCCGATGCCGTGCCCACCGACTGCCGCATGGCCGATTTGCCGCATGTCGCCCAGCTGAGCATCCCCGCGCGCGACGCAGTGGCCCGCCGCTTCCTGCAATCACAAACGGAAAAAGGTGCTTTACAGTAAAATGCTAAAGCATACAATTTAAATTGTAATAGACATTTTTCAGACGGTAAGGCTTTCCGTCGGCAGGCTAACGGCAATCAGTTACCGCAATTACCGGAATAATTACCACAAACGCCGGTTGGCGTTCGTGCTAAAAGCAAAACCGCTATATTTGCAGAAATTCATTGTAAAAACTGTAAATATGAAACGGACGTTTGTTTTGTCGATTGTGGCAATGATTGGGCTTGACGTTTTTGCCCAAACGCCTAAAGTGTATGTAACCCGCGAAATAACTCCCAAGTCGCTGCTTGCCGTGTATAAGGCTCTCGGTGTCAAGGCTCACGGGAAGGTAGCAGTGAAAGTCAGCACCGGCGAGGCGGGAAACCCCAACTATCTCCAGCCGTCATTGATAGCGCCTTTGGTGAAGAAGGTGAAGGGAACCATAGTGGAGTGCAACACTGCCTACGGCGGCAAGCGCAGCACTACCGAAGAGCATCTCAAGGTAGCCGAGGAGCATGGCTTTACCAAAATTGCTAAGGTGGATATCATGGATTCGGAAGGCGATATGAAAATCCCCGTAAAGGACACTACACATATAAAATACGACATCGTAGGCTCGCATCTGAAAAACTACACGTTTATGATAAACCTTGCCCATTTCAAGGGGCATCCTATGGGCGGGCTCGGCGGCGTGCTCAAGAACCAGAGCATCGGAGTGGCTTCGGCCAATGGCAAGGCGTATATTCATAGCGCAGGCGTGGTAGACACTCCCGAAAACCTTTGGAGCAATGTGAGCAACCAGGACGGCTTCCTGGAATCGATGGCTGCCGCCGCACAGGGCGTTGCCGACTTCTTCGGCAAGAATATAATATACATAAGCGTGATGAACAACATGTCGGTAGACTGCGACTGCGTTTCGCACCCTGCGGCAACCACGCTCAAGGACTACGGCATTCTTGCCTCAACCGACCCCGTCGCCCTCGACCAGGCATGCGTTGACATTATATTCAACATGACTCCTTCGGCCGACAATGACAATGCTCCGCTGAAGCAGCGCATCACTTCCCGCCACGGCACGCATACTATTGACCATGCTGCAGAAATAGGGCTTGGCAGCAAGAGCTACGAACTGGTAAATATCGACGCAGAATGATAGGGCGGTTTTTGCTGCCGGTGGCAATCATTGCAATGTCGCAGACTGTTTGTGCGCAGACGCCGCGCGATACGCTGGAAGACCGCACACTGCAGCAGGTTACGGTTACCGCCTCGCGGCGTGCCGGCGACGACGGCCGGTATGTTGCGGGTACTATGAGCGTTGTGCCGCGCGGCCAGCTGACAAAGAATTTCCGCACTTCCATAATGCCGTCGATAAGCGAACTTGTGCCGGGACTTTTCGTCACGTCACGCGGCGTGCTGGGCTACGGCGTCTCTACGGGTGCGGCCGGCACCGTCAAGCTGCGCGGAATAGGCAGCGGCGCACAGATGCTTGTGCTTGTTGACGGGCAGCCGCAGTATGCCGGACTTATGGGGCACCCGGTGGCTGATGTCTACCAGACGATGATGACGCAGCAGGTGGAAGTAATGCGCGGTCCGTCGTCGGTGCTTTACGGCTCTAACGCCATGGGCGGCGCAGTGAATATCGTGACGCGGCAGGCTGCTGCCGACGGCTCCCGCACTACGCTGCAGATGGAAGGCGGAAGCTATGGCACGGTGCAGGCACAGGCAGTAAACCAGACGAAAAGCGGCCGCTTCTCAAGCACGGCCGGACTGGGCTGGGCACATACCGACGGCCACCGCGCAAACAGCCACTTCCTGCAATATTCCGGCTTTGCCAAGTTCGGATATGAGTTTTCGCCCAACTTGAAAGCTACTGCCGATGTCAATGTCACGCATTTCAACGCTTCCAATCCAGGCGAGGAATCGAATCCGTATATCGACAACGACTCGAAAATCACCCGCGGACTGGCTTCGCTGCAGCTGCAGGGCGACTACGGAAAGCTTTCGGGGGCGGTGCGCGCTTTCTACGACTGGGGTCACCACAATATAAACGACGGCTATCATCCCGGCGGCACTCCGCAGACGCAGCTTTATCTGCACAACGACGTCATGAGCGGCGCTAGCGCCTATGCCAATTTGTGCCTTCTGCGCGGCAACCGCACCACAGTAGGCTTCGACTGGCAGCATTTCGGCGGCAAGGCATGGAACCGCGTCATTGCCACGCGCGAGCGGAAAACGCTGGCCTACAAGCGGCAGGACGAGATTGCCGGCTACGTTGATATGCGCCAGGAAATTGTAGGCGGTCTTGCTTTGAATGCCGGAGTGCGCATCGACCGCCATTCGGCTGTAGGTACCGAGGTTGTGCCGCAGGCGGCAGTGTCGTAC
>CAVFSQ010000127.1:0-4771 GCA_963625145.1 Bacteroidaceae bacterium
TTGCACCCCCCAGGTATTTTTATCCAGCCGGTTTCCACATTCCCCTTTGGAACGGGAAAATCCTCCACCTACCTTGTAAAGGCTGTGTGGAGGATTGTATCAACGGCCATAAGGCCGCCCCTGTCGCGGGACCCGAGTGTTACCACTCGAAGTCCCAGCCGGAGTTGTTCTTGCGCGCATCGAGGCCTCCTTCGGGGTTGCCTTCGATGATGTCACCACCGTCGCCGTTGGTGGGATCCTTCTTGTTGTCTACCGTCCAGCTTGCGGCTATAACGGGATTGACAGTGAACTGGCGCGAAACTGTTATCTGGGGCTTAATATATTTTCTTTTCATCGTTCAATCGTTTTTGGAGGTTACTTTACGAGATGTTTCTTGCCGTTGTAGATATAGATACCTGCAGGCAGGCCATCGAGCGAAATTGCATTGTCGCGAACCTTGACGCCGTCGATGGTGAACACAGCGCCGTTGGCCTTGGCCTTGCTGCCACCGGTTGTTACTTCGTCGATGCCGGTAATCTCGCCGCTGCCAATATTGAACTTGATAGAATTTCCGGGTACAGCCTCAAACCATCCACGGAAGCCCTTTATACTCATTGCCGATGTAAGATGATACATATCACCGCCGCTGAATACATACGAACCTTCAGTAGGACCACCTGTGGTAAGTTTTACATAGGTACCGGTGAACTTCACACCATTTACAGTAGCTACTGGGTTAATGTATTTCTTTGGGCCATCCAATACCCGGCGGCCAAGGGTATACATCTTTTTATTTTCGTAACCCTGAATAGTCATTTCTGTACCAGCCTTTACGGGCTTGATTAGATACATCTCACCTCTTTTGAGCACGATGACGTCTTTTTCAAGCGAAATGGTTTCAAAATCGATGCTATTGGTATAGTTACCTGTACCTACGCCCTTGAGACCTGCTAGTTGGGTGTTTTCGCCAAATGCTTCCTTAACCTGCGCTGCAGTAAGGTCGATGGGCAATACAAGAGTGTTCCACTTGTTAAGCGTAAACGAGCGCTTGAGATAAACCACAGTGCCATTCTTATTTTTTGTGGTGTATTCCTTCATGTAAGTGGTATCTTCCTTTTCGTCATCAAGCACTAACTGCTCGGAACCTACATAATATACCTGCACATTGTCAACGCCTACGTAGTCGGTGTCGTGATAGTAGTAAGTACCCCATCGATTAGTACGGTAGTCATAATCTGATTTCGTGGCGGCATCTTTGTGAATACCAAGATAAACGGTTTGACCTGCGGTCACTTTAAGCTGAATCTTCACAGTATAGTTACTATCGTTGTCATAAAGTGTTTGACCGGGAGCGGCAAGAACAGCTTCAGTATTTGACTTGGAGAAAGTACCTGATTTCACCGAGGGGAGCGCAATTTCAACCTTGTCAGTCCCATCCACTGAAGTTGCAACAAAGAAATAAGCAGGATTGCTGCCTTGGCAGAAACCACGTATTTCAAAGTCGTAATAACCGTCAGCAGGAACCTTGAACTTAGTATACGCAACACCTATACCCTCGAACGTAGCGAACGAGTATTTACCATTTGCCTTTGTATCACATGTTATCTTACGGAAAACCGCCTTCGACCAAACATCATCTGTCACTCCATAAGCATAATTGGAACTTGGTGTTTTAGTCCAATCCCAGCGGTAGCCGTCACTGGCGGTAGCTTCAGATTTATCCACCACTGTCCATGCCGTGTTGAACGAAGTTCTGTTGCGGTCGAAGTACTGGTCGTGGAGCAGGTACGACATATTGGCAACAAGGCCGCCGCCATCATTCACATCCATTACATGAGCCTCTGAAAGTTCTTTTTCACTTACAAGAATCCAAGTATAATAGTCCTTAACATCACTTATATTATCCGCAGTGGCACCAGTAGAGTCTACCATAGCAAATGTAGCGATATCACCATTATCAGTAGTCCAAACATTATATTGGTTCCGGCCTATCTTGCCACCCCAATAATAAGTAACACTACCTTCAGAATAATCCGTATCATCTGCAGAACTAGCCTTTCTTATAACTTCCTTTATCTGATAGGCATACACTGTATCGCCATAAGTCAAATCTCTTTCAAAAGTAAGGTAGCGGTTATAATATGGTTCTGCAGATCTGTCAAAACTACGGGTATCAAAAATTATACCAAAAGTATTGTCTGTTTTCCATTTCGTATCAGCATTACTATAACCAGGAATATTCAATCCGACAAACTGGGCGGTTCCGTGAAGTTTTTCATCAAGAGGGGTATCAAAGCCCGAATTGATAACATATCCCGGACAATCAAGTTTCTCCCCTTCTATTGAATCTTTCGCATTTTGCAAATACATACCAGTACCGAAAGTCTGATACACCAAAAGACCCTGAACACCCCATTCGCCATCAGCCTTTAGGAACTTGCCGGTTCCGACATTGTAGAGATAGAAAGTTTCAGTTTTCGAATTAGCCAGAAGAGCATCCGGGGTTGCCCCTGTCCACCTCAAGTTAGAGATCGCATTAGTCTCCGTGCTCTGCGCCTGACTGTGGAGCGGGATAGCGGCTGTTGCGACTATCGCAACTGCTGCAACGCGTAAAAAACGAGTAATCTTCATCATCATCGTTTTATTTAGAAGTTAATAGTTAGTAATTGTTTGTTTATTGTACTTGTTATGTATCGGCTACGGTGAGCGGCGCTCCGCCATTTGCCTTCGGCCCCGAAGCATACTCCCGCACGGTGTTCGCGCGGTGTTACGTATATTATTGCTTCAAGCCTGCTGTGCATAATCTTGTTTCTTTATGTTCTCTTCATTCGGAATGTACTGCGCTTCGCCGCTTGGGCCAGCGCACAACAACTCCTCGGTTTTGTCTATTTGAAATGCAAATATAGAAAATATTTCTTGAAACGGCAAAAAGATTGAAGGGCTATTTTCACTATTGCGGCACTTTTTTTCGTCCGCGACGGGTTTTCCAAACCGCACATGGCAAATGCGGGGTTGGAACAATGTAAAGCATAGCAGCTGGCGTGTCATAATACAGGCTGCGCCTCGGCATACTTGAAACAAGTTTCAGTCTGCGCTCGCTGGCACTATATTTGGCCTCCTCCGGAGACCTTATAGCCGCATGTGTTCGCCCCCGCTGGGGACGATGTATAGTAGGTATCGCCCTGTCCGCGGGCTCCCTGCGGTCGCACCGCGGTTATGTTAGTTCACCCCCTTCGGGGATGCATTGCCGACGTGCATGCGCGTTTCGGTAGGATATTGTGAGCGGCTATGAGGTCCTCGGAGAGGGCCAACAAACATAACCGCTTGCTCCGTAGGAGCTGGCGGACAGCCAGCTATCCGCAATATTTCGTCCCCAATGGAGGCGAACACATGCGGCTATGCTTCATATATCCGCGCGGGCATTCGTGCCCTGTTCGCAAGATTCGTGCCTATTAGTGTGTTTGTTTTTGCCACATGCGCTCCCGCCGCAAAGCCTTTCAGTCTTTCGGCTGCGGTATATCGTTTTTTATAAAAGATTAGCATTTAGACTATTGTAAAGTAAGGTTTTTTGCAGTATCTTTGCACTTGATAAGTCCACCCCATTAAAACCATGAAACCATGATCTGCTACCCCAAAACCGGCACCGTCAACATTTCCCCAAGTTTTTGCACATTTTACGCTTAGCATTACCGCAATTACTGTTTTTCGCCCGGGCAACACCACATTATTCAGCATAATATATATTTTTGCACAAAACCAAACGCATCAACCACTATGGAGAATATTGAGAACATCGCCACAGTAGCCGAGTACAACGACAGGTTAGGCATTGAAACGCTGCACCCACTTGTGAGCGTAATCGACTTTTCAAAAGCCCACCCGATACGCCACATGCGTCACACATTCGGCTTCTACGCCGTATTCCTGAAGGAGTGCGAAAACTGCGAACTGCTTTACGGCCGCAAGCGCTACGACTACCAGAAAGGCACCGTGGTGTGCCTGGCGCCAAACCAGGTGATAGGCGTGGAAGACAACGGCGAGGTTTTCCAGCCCAAAGGCTGGGCACTGCTCTTCGACCCCGAGCTCATACGCGGCACGTCGCTGGGGCGCAACATGCGCGAATACACATATTTCTCCTACGAGGTAAACGAGGCGCTGCACCTCTCGGAGCAGGAACGGGAACTGTTCAGAAACTGTCTGTCGAAAATACAGGAAGAACTGAACCACTCCATCGACCGCCTGAGCAAACGCCTCATAACAAACAACATCGAGCTGCTGCTCAACTACTGCCTGCGCTTCTACGAGCGCCAGTTCATAACCCGCCAGAACGCCAACCAAAGTTCCATCACCCGCTTCGACACCCTGCTCGACAACTACTTCAGGACAGGAAAAGCCGCAAGGGGAGGCTTGCCCACAGTGAAATACTGCGCCGGAGAACTTTGCCTTTCGCCCAACTATTTCGGCGACATGGTGAAGAAGGAAACAGGCAAGACGGCGCAGGAATACATACAGCTGGCAGTGGTAGGCATGGCCAAAGAGCGCATCCTAAGTCCCGGCACCACCATAAGCCAGATAGCCTATGAGCTAGGCTTCCAGTATCCCCAGCACTTCACGCGGATGTTCAAGAAAGTGACCGGAAAAACGCCCAACGAATACCGCAGCGGAACACAGACGGCATGACCGCAACGACAGTCAGAGAAATGCTTTTGGCACAACGGATTTCATATACCGGCAAAACATGGAAATTGTCACCGCGAACGGCGGTTTTGCGCATAAAGCAGGTGATTTGTGC
>CAVFSQ010000128.1:0-4739 GCA_963625145.1 Bacteroidaceae bacterium
GGTTTATCCGTGAATATTTGTTCCATCCCACCTGGTTGAGTACTTGCGAATAGAAGGTTTTAAGTCGCTTGAGTTTCTGTGGAAGCGCTTCGGGTTTCCCTATATAGACAGTGTGGCTGCCTATGCGAGGGAACAGTTCGATGTTGCCTGCGCTGTCGACGTGTATCTGCTCTATCTGCGAGTCCCAGAACTTGTCGTATTTCAGCAGCCGCCCCAAGGGCAGTAGCTTGGCATGGGCATATTTTTGCGTTATGCAGCCCGTGGCTACTGCAAGGTCGGCAGAGTAGTGCATGCGCGGCATGATTTTCCCGCGGGTGTCGATGTAGTAGTTCTCTCCGTTGTCGCTGATTACCCTCATTACGGGCAGCCGTTGTGTCACGGTTACGAACACATGCCCCCCCTCGGTTTTGTAGCATGTGATGTTGTCGATAAACGGATTGCTTGACAATACGCTTTCGATTCTTGCGCAGTTTACGTCCTTGATGTTCCTGCCTATGGGATAAGCCTTTGCCTCGCGTAGCAATGCGCGTATTTCGCTGGGCGTGATGAAACCTGCCACAGCGTTGTCTTCAACCGTGACATCAACAGCCGTGCACAACTGTCGTGCCTCGGGGTTGTTGAATATTGTCACTGCCAGTGCAAGATACACGGCCAGCAACAGCAGCAGCAGGGCCTTGAGCAGGTTTTTCATCGCGGCGGGGCTTTAGCTTAGCGGGAGCAGTATTTTTGTTATTTCGGGCATCATGTTGTCGAGGTCGCCGGCCCCAAGTATTATCAGCACGTCAACATCCATGGCGCGCACTGTGTCAAGCACTTCCTCTTTCCGTATCATCCGTTTCGCTATTCCGGGGCGAAGATTGTCGTAGATAAGGCGGCTTGTGATGCCGGGGATAAGGCGCTCGCGTGCGGGATATATTTCAGTGAGCACCACTTCGTCGAGAAGCGAGAGGCTCTTTGCGAAATCCATATAGAAGTCGCGTGTGCGGGAGTACAGGTGCGGCTGGAATATAGCCGCGATTTTGCGGCCCGAAAACACTTTGCGCACCGACTCAAAGCACTGCTCTATTTCTTTGGGATGGTGGGCATAGTCGCTTATAAGCACGATTTTGTCGGTCTTGATTTTCATGTCGAAGCGTCGTTCCACACCCGAAAACGTGCGCATGCCCTCGCAGATGTCGCCGTCGGAAACCCCGGCGATTTGCGCCAGAGCCATGGCAGCAATGCCGTTTTCGATGTTCACGTACACGGGCACTCCCAACTCGATATTGGCAATGTTGCCCAAGGGCGAGAGCAGGTCAAACACGATGGTGCCGTTGCCGATGCGTATGTTCCCGGCATGGAAATCACCGCCTTCTATGCCGTAGGTGTAAAGCCTCACCCCATCCTGCAGATGGGGTTTGAGGGCAATGTTCTGGTGCATTATGAGCGCTCCGCCCTTGCGTATGAGCGATGTGTATTTCTCGAAACTTTCGATGTAGGCTTCGTGGGTGCCGTAGATGTCGAGATGGTCGGCATCTACGGCCGTTATTACCGAGGCATAGGGCGTCAGCCAATGGAACGAGCGGTCGTATTCGTCAGCTTCGATAACTACGTACGGGCTCGACGAGTTGAGCAGGTAGTTGGTGCCGTAGTTTTTTGATATTCCGCCCAGGAAGGCGTTGCATCCCACACGGCTTTGGTGCAGAATGTGTGCCGCCAGTGTCGATGTGGTGGTCTTGCCGTGTGTACCTGCCACGCACAGTCCGCGGTAGGCGCGCGTCAGTGTGCCGAGCACCTGTGCCCGTTTCACTACGTCGAAGGCCATGTTGCGGTAGTAGGCCAGCACTTTGTTGTCGGCGGGGATGGCCGGGGTATACACCACGAGCGTGTTGCGCGGATTCTTGAATTCTGCGGGAATCTCATCGGGATCGTCGTCGTACATCACCTTTGCCCCTTCGGCCTTGAGGCGTTCGGTGAGAACCGACGGAGTGCGGTCGTAACCGCCCACGGGAGTGGAGCGCGAAAGGAAGTAGCGGGCTATGGCGCTCATGCCTATTCCGCCTATGCCTATGAAATATACTGCTTTAATGTCGTTAAGATCCATACGTTTTGAATTGTTTTATTGTTGGTTTTGTACTTGTTTTTGCTCGGCAAGTTTTAAGACTTCGAGAGCTATTGTTTTGGCAGCATCGGGAAGAGCCAGCGACTTTATGTTGGTGCTGAGACTTGTCAGCAGCCCTTCGTCGGCCACGGTGTTGAGTGCGCGGGGTATCAGCGTGCGCACAGCTTCTGCGTCTTTCACGTAGATAGCTGCGTTGTGCGATGTGAGCGCTAGGGTGTTTTTGGTCTGGTGGTCTTCGGCCACATTGGGCGAGGGGACGAGAATAGCCGCTTTCCCCAAAAGCTGGAGTTCGGAAATGCTCCCTGCCCCCGAGCGCGAAACCACGAGGTCGGCAGCGTGGTAAGCCACGGCCATGTCGGCAATGAACTCAGTAACCACGAGGTTTGCCGGGCAGCCTCTTTGTGCCAATTCTTTCTGTATGGCTGCACTGTAGTATTTACCGGTCTGCCAAATGAACTGGGCGTTGCTCTGCTTTATAAGCACGAGGTTGTTGAGCACAGCGTCGTTCATGGTGCGTGCGCCCAGGCTGCCGCCGATAATCAGAATGGTCTTGCGTTCGGGGTTTAGACCGAACTGCTTTACGGCCTCTGGGCGCGACATGTGGCAGTCGAGCAGTGCTTGGCGCACCGGATTGCCGGTAAGCATGATTTTGTTGGCCGGGAAGAAGCGCTGCATGCCGTCGTAGGCTACGCAGATGCGCTTGGCTTTTTTTGCCAGAAGTTTGTTGGTGACACCGGCATACGAATTCTGCTCCTGCAGCAAGGTGGGTATGCCCATTGCCTGCGCTTCGTTGAGCGTAGGCCCGCTGGCATAGCCTCCTACGCCTACGGCCACGTTTGGCTTGAAATCGCGTATTATGCGCTTTGCCATGCGCCGGCTTTGCATTAGCTTCAGAAGAGTTTTGATATTGTTGAAAATATGCTTTCGGTCGAACCCGCATACGGGCAGCCCTTTAATGTCGTATCCGGCGGCGGGCACGCGCTGCATCTCCATGCGCCCTTCGGCTCCTACGAAGAGAATGCTGACGTCGGGGCGCAGCTGTTTCAATGCATTGGCTATCGAGACGGCCGGGAATATATGTCCGCCCGTACCGCCTCCGCTTATTATGACTTTTAGTTGTTCGTTCATTGTTGTCCAAGGTTTTACGTTGACGATAAACGGTGTAGTTTCGTGTATCGTGGCGATAGATGCAAAATTAGCAATAAATATTTGCACGTTTGCAAAAAGAGAAGCAAAAAACAATAGCCCCATCAATAGCCCCATCGCTTGCCGCGGATACAATGCGATGGAGGGAACGGAAAAGCCAAAAACTTTTCGGCAATGCGCATAGAAAAAAAATTTTCTACGCATAGCGTGCTTGCATTTGGGCAGACAATATGTACACGAAGCAATGTTTGGGCAGACAACGTATTGCTTTATTGTGTTTTTACCCATTGGTGGAATTAATCTAGTTCATACTTAATTCCGCCAATGGTATATCAGTCCTTACCTTGCACATGCCGTTTCCGGGGGCCTGTTCCCGAGGCGTGTTGCCGCTGTTTTCCCTATTTCTTCCCCTTCACTATGTCGTTGCATAGCGTGGGCTGGTTGGTAGTTATATAGTCCACTCCAGCGTCCACAAGCTTCCGCATCTCGTCTGCATTGTCTATGGTCCAAATGTTCACTTTCAGTCCAAGTGCGTGGGCTTCGGCTATCCAGTCCCAGTGCTGGCAAATTGTACCCCACGAATAGTCCATACCGGCAGCTCCCATCTCCTTCAGCTGTCGGGGCGAAAGGTCACCGCTGAGATAGTATACTTCCGTGCCCCGAGGCGCTTCCGACAACAGCTTTACAAACGCCGGGAGCGAAAAGGTGATGTAAGTCACCCGCTTTGTGAGTTTGTGCTTTTTGAAAGCCTTCAGCGTCATGTCTACACAGGTGAGCGTGCGCGCCACATCGGAGTGGGGCTTGATCTCGCAAATGAGTTTTGTCTTCAGCTTTTTCCCCTTTTCAAGGTATTGCTCGAGTGTGGGCACTTTTTCCCCGTTGGCGATGGTGTGCTTCATGAGTTCAGAATATGTGGAGCGCTCTATCACGCAGTCGCCCTCGTTGGCATCGTGGTGCACCACTATTTTGTTGTCGGCTGTTATCCATAGGTCGAATTCGCTACCGTAGCACTCTACGCTGTCGGCTTTTACGAGAGATGCAATGCTGTTTTGGGCCGAGCCGTCGGTGGTCCAGAAACCGCGGTGGGCTATGGTCTGTGTCTGCGCCAGGGCCCCGGTGCAGCAAAGCAGTGCTGCGGCAATCGAATAGATGATTTTTTTCATACGGATGTGTTTGTTGTTATGGCGGCAAAGTTAGCTTTTTCCAGCGAAAGCTTCGGCTGTGTAGGTGTGTTTTGAAACGAAAACGGCAAAAAACGTGTGCAAACCGCGAAAATTCGTAATTTTGCAAACTGTCATAAAGTAGATTTACATTAAACATCAACAACCTGCACCGTAAGAATATGGAACTCGCAAGCAAATATAGCCCCAAGGAAGTGGAGACCAAGTGGTACAAATATTGGATAGACCACAAACTGTTCGCGTCGAAGCCCGACAACCGCCAACCCTATACCGTGGTCATCCCGCCGCCAAACGTCACCGGTGTGCTTCAC
>CAVFSQ010000129.1:0-2296 GCA_963625145.1 Bacteroidaceae bacterium
AAGTAAGGCAGACCAACGTTAACCTCGTGTTCGACCCCGTTTGGGACCAGTCGATGATGAGCGACGAAGCGAAACTCGACCTCGGACTGATGTAAATGCCCCGGACGAAAAAAACAATGCAGATGAAAAACGTCTATTTCCTGTCAGACGCACATCTCGGCTCGTGGGCCACTGACCATAGGCGCACTCAGGAGCGCAGGCTCGTAAGGTTTCTCGACGACATCAAACGGCATGCCTCTGCCGTGTATCTGCTGGGCGATATGTTCGATTTCTGGTATGAATACAAATACGTCGTCCCCAAGGGCTATACGCGCTTTCTTGGAAAGATAAGCGAATTGGCCGACAGCGGTATCGAGATTCATTTCTTTACCGGCAACCACGACTTGTGGGTGCGCGACTATTTCGAAAAGGAATGCGGCATGACGGTGCACCGCGAGCCGATGGTTACGGAGATTGAAGGAAAACTTTTCTATCTCGCCCATGGCGACGGCCTGGGATGCCGCGATGCCAGATTCCGCTTCCTGCGCTCGGTGTTCCACAATCGGGTGTGCCAGCGGCTTTTCTCTGCAGTCCATCCCCGCTGGGCCATGTATTTCGGCCTTTCGTGGGCAAGGCATTCACGGCTGAAGCGCACCGGCGGCAACGAGTGCCCTTATCTCGGCGCCGACAGGGAAGAGCAGGTGGTGTATGCGCGGAAGTATTTGGCTACGCATCCCGAAATAAACTATTTCGTGTTCGGGCACCGCCATATCGAGCTTGACCTGCAACTGTCTGCAACTGCCCGTCTGCTGATAGTGGGCGAGTGGATGCGGAAATTCACTTATGCCGTGTTCGACGGCGAGCACCTTTTCCTGGAAAACTATATCGAAGGCGAAAGCAAGCCGTAAGAATCGCGGCTGCGGCTTGTGTCGGTCATTCGCTTGGGCAGACGACTATGTTGCGGTTGCCGTTGCAGGCTGTGCCGCTCTGTTTCATCCATGGCGAATTGGGGTAGTGGGGCGCGGTGTTGCCCGGCTCTGCAATTATAGCCTTTCCGGTGCCGGCGTAATACAGACTGTCGATGATTGCGTGGTGCGTGGTGCCGCAAATTTCAATGCCGTTTGCCCCCCGGCAGGCGGGTGCGCGCATTTTCAGGTTTCCTACGAATATGTTTGAGTCGCAGTTGAAAACCACATGGCTTGTGCCGGCACGCTCGATGGCAAAGTCCTGCAGCACGATGTCGCTGCAGTTGCTGAAAGCCAGAGGCACGATGTGTATGCGGTTGCCGCAACTGTCGGCGGCATTCTGCCGTTGCCCGTTGCCGTAGCTGTTGTCCATCCGCAGCGTTCCGCGTCCGAGAATCTTGATGCGGCATTGCCCCTCGGCATGCAGCATGGGCTTGTTGGCCAGGCATGCAGGCGCGGTGTGCCCGTCGGCGCAATGCACTTCGTGCCCGTAAACCGGCGGGTAGCCGTAGTCGCGCCTGTCGCCGCTCTGCCATAACACCACTCCTGTGCCGAGCTGGAATTCCACATCGTGTTTCAGCTCCACGCTTGTTATTGCGTAATACCGCGGTGTGGCGTCGTCGTAGCCCGGTACCACAACCCTCCCGCTTCCGGCTCCGCTTGCCGCGTTTACAGCCAGCTGAAAGGCGCGGGTGTCGTCGGTAAAGCCGTCGCCCCGTGCTCCGTAGTCAAGCACGTTGAAATCCTCGTTTGTTACAAGAAAATCGTAGGGGTTGTCGGAAATGCTGCCGTTGCCCTTGCCGGCTTCGGGCGTGCAGGGCAGTGCGCTTTCGAAGGAAATGCGGTGGATGGCGATGCTTCCCTTACCGCCGCCCTTCGGCTCGAACTTCAGACCGGTGTAATTGCCGCCGCAGTCAATGCCGGAGAAGTTGAAGAAATAGTTCTTCACCCCCGGTTCGTTGTGCAGCATGAAAGTGCGGGCGTGTTTGGCGAAGGCACTGTCGGTGTCGGTTGTGAAGCTTACCGTGATGCTGTCGGCGCCGCAGCGGTTGTCGATGACGGTGCGCAGGATGCTGCGCTGCTTTACGGGCGGACTGAACATGCTTCCGGGACTCTGCTTCAGCGCGGTGGTGTATACAGCCCCCGGGCGGTTGAAACTGTAGACAAGGGCATCATCGTTGTGGCTCACTGTGCCCGCGTCGGTTTGGAATACAGCCACGCTGGCAGGAGTCGTGAAATTCAGGTCTATCGGCGTTCCTGCCACTATTTCGCTTACAGTGAAACTGCTTTCCCGGCTCCATACGTCGGGTGTGGGCGAACTGACGGCGATTTCAATTCGGCGTATGCAGGCC
>CAVFSQ010000129.1:2306-4659 GCA_963625145.1 Bacteroidaceae bacterium
GAACAATAAAGGCGATGCACTCGTATGCCTGCTTCCCGTCGCTTAGTGTGAGCCGGGCATATTCGTCGTCGGCAGGCGCATGCCCGGTGAGAATGCCGAACTGCACGAAGGGAGTGGCGCAGAGGTTGAGCGGCTTGCGGAAAGTGCGGGAAAATCCGCGCCAGGTGTCGCCGCTTCTGCCTGCCGGCCGCACGGTAACAGTCCTTGCGCCTTCTGCAAGCGTGTCGCCTGCGATGACGGCAGAAATGCCGCTCTTTTTCGACGGTGCCTGTTCCCCGAACGTGACGATTGTGCGCTTGCCGGCAAGCCACGCGCGGTGGGAATAGTCGTGCGCCGTTTCGAGGAAGCCTTGTGCGGCAGCGCCTACGGAGATTGAAAGCGCGAATAATGCTGTTGCTGCTGTTTTCATTTGCGGATGGCTGATGCTTGGCTCTTGGCTGTTGGCGGTTGGTTGTTACTTTGCCGCTGCGTTTGCCGGTCTTTTTTCCAGATTGCGGAGAAAGGCCTTCCGGTTTGCTTTCGGGCAGCTTGTGTAGCGCCCTTGGGTTATGGTGGCGATGTCGAGCCGCACGAATACATTGGTGTAGTCCTTGCCGTGGGTGGCTTCTTCGTAAAAGAAGGCAAGGTCGCCGTTCGGGAAGGTAGTCATGGTGGAGTAGGCCGAAGGCAGCCGGGTGACCTGGTATTTCCCGTCCCAGTCGGCGGCAAGGGCTGAGGGGTAGCGCATGATGCTGCGGTTCGTGATTTCCTTATAGTATATGCCTACGCAAGTGCGTCCCGGACCGAATGGCACCGACTGCAGCAGCAAGTAGGTGATGGCACCGTCGGCGGTGCGCCGTGCCGGAACGACAAGAATCTCGCCGTTGCATGCATTGTCGGCAGCCGCCGTGCCGTTGTTCTTTTCCGACGAAAATGCTGCGCTTCCCCAAGTGCCGAGTGCGCGCTTCACGTCGGAGTATCTGAAAATGTTGAAAAACCTTCCGCCGTAGGTGCGGCTGCTTACTATCACCGAGCCGTCGGGGAACTCTTCGCATTTCGGCTCGTCGCCTTCCGGCACCGGCGACGTGTCGATGCTGCCGAGCGAATGCCACGACTCGCCGAAGTCGTCGGAATATATCACGCGGTTTCCGCCGTCGCGCGCTGCCAGTGCGGCGTAGAGACGGAAGTATTTGCCGCGCTTCACTATGCGGCTTTGGCAGATGCGCCCCGAGCCGAAAAAGAGCGACTTTACCGCTCCCATTCTGCTTTTGTCGAAAATGGAATAAATGCTTTCGGTGATATCCTCTCCGCTGCTCCACGAACGCCCGCCGTCGTGGCTGCGCCAGCGCGACACGCGGTTGGGATTGCAGCGCGTGGCCGAGAAATATGGAGTGTTGCCGCACACGCTCACCAGCAGCACTTTATTGCTGCGGCTGTCGCTGGCGATGGCGGCGTCGCCAAAGCCGCAGTCGCTGGCTCCGGCGGCACCCGTGCCACGGCGTATGGCCGTTTCGGGAGTCCATGTGCGGCCGTCGTCGTGCGAAAGGCGCCGCACGAGGTCCACGCGCCCGTAGCCGATGTCGGAGTTGCACGGGCGGTAGTCGCTCACGGCTATCAGCGTGCCGTCGTGGGCGCGCGCTATGGCCGGAATGCGGTAGGGATGGACTGAATCGGGCGTGGTTGCGAACAGTTCGGCGCGCAATGTGCCCGCCGTGGGCGCCGGGAAAGTTTGGCCAGAAATGCCGGCAGCAGGCAGCAGGCATAGCGATGCGTGGATGATGGCTTTCTTCATGGCGGTGCAGTTTTGCTGTGAATGCATTGGAGACAGATTGATGACTGACTGCAAATATAGTGAAAAACACAGTTTCGGAATGCCGGGCGGGCTGTTTCGGATTTCTTTTGCCGTTTTGGCGTGAAGCTGTGTGCGCATGGCATAAAAATTGTGAGCGCACAGCGCAAAAATTGTATGCGCACAGAAGAAAAACTATGTGCGCATCGCGTTGTAAAAAGGTGCGCAGTCTTCAAAAAGCAAGCCACCCCTTTTTGCAGCCGGCTTTTTGAAACGCTGAAAAATGTTTGCGGCAGACACAATATTTCGGTGAAATCGCGGTTAAATAGTTGTAATATGATGAAAGTCTCGGTCATAACAGTTGCATACAACAGCGGCGCCACGATAGCCGACACGCTCGAGTCGGTGCTGAACCAGACATACAATGACATCGAATGCATTGTGGTCGACGGCAAATCGCGCGACAATACGATGGACGTAGTGAAAAGCTTTATCCCTCGCTTTGGCGGGCGCATCAAGGTGTTGAGCGAGAAAGACGAAGGCATTTACGACGCCATGAACAAGGGCATCTGCATGTCTACGGGC
>CAVFSQ010000130.1:0-4609 GCA_963625145.1 Bacteroidaceae bacterium
CCTGCGAACGAGATTGCCTCATCGTCATCGCCGCTCATGTGAGCCATATGCTGTTTGTTGGAAAGCTGCTCGGCAAGCGTGTTGAGCGCCAAAGGCCAGGTATCGATATGTGGGTCGATTCCGAAATCGGTTGCTGCGCCATAAAGAAAGGCTTCGCTTTCCTCGTAGTACCCGCGCGCCTTGATGAAGGTTTCGCAAATTTCGTCGATATCCTCCTGCTTGAGACTGGAGGGGTCACTTACAAGCTTGGTCTTTACTGCATGCAGCTGGTCGTATAGATTTCCGGTTTCCTGAGCAAGGAGTTTATAGGTAGTATAGACTGTGTTGTTCACATATTGCGTGAGCACCTGCTCCATCTCATTGTTTTTTTTCTCTGTGCTGCTACCATTGTTGTTGTTGTCGTCGCTGCACGACGAAAGCGCCAGAGACATTGCTGCACCGCAAACAAGCATTGCGGGGATTTTTGCAAATTTGTTCATAATGATAATTTTATAACTTTGTTGTTGATATTCAATTAAAGGAAGAACCCTTCGTAGGCAACTCCCAGCGAAACCGACGGCTCGTTGTTGTATTGCGAATGCAGGAAACGCTTGGAATACTCGGCCTTTACTGCTATCTGCGGTATAGGATAGTAGTTCAGACCGAATGCCATGCGGATTTTCCTGGTATATTCGTATGGAGCCTGGCTGGCAGCGGGCAAATAAGAATTGTAATATTCATAGTGTCCGAACACGTATAGTTTCTGGTCTCTGCTGCGCAGTTTTTCTATCTGCGAAAAAACATCGTAGCCCGCCTCGAAAGAAACAGCCAAGGCGTTTTTGCCTACAGGGGTTTTCTGGTAAGGAGCTTTGTTAGCAGCCAAATTCCGCTTTATGCTGCTTATTGTAGCCGCATTGCCTACATAGCCATAATCCACGTTGCCACGGGCAACAATATTATAGCGGTTGAATGTAAAGTCGAGCGCCCCGATAGCCACGTTTCCTTTCACGTGGTCATAGGTTTTGGTGTTGCCGTTTTGGTCTTCGCCCTCCAATTCGTGCGGGAAAGAATTATGCATGGTCCTTCCGTAGTATCCGCTAAGCCCAATGCGCAATCCGGGCACTGTATAATTGTCAACACGCGCAACAAAACCGTATTTGTTCGCCACCTTGAACTCATAAGGCGAACCGGCCCCTTTCTGCACCCAATTGTCACGGTTGAACATAAAGGCATCAAGACCTGCCACAACTTGCGCCTCATATCTGAAATCACCGGAGCGGCCCCAAACGCTGATACCCGTATCGTGCCAGGTGCAGGGCAATATCGTAGCCTCGCCTTCCGGGCGATACACCGTGAAATAGTTCAGCGGCTCGTGACGGGCATTCGTAAGGCCTACGGGCACCACTATATGCCCGGCCTTGACATTGAGTTCCGGCATAAAGGACTTTTGAATCCAAAACTGTTCAAGCTCCACTTCTCCGCCCTTTTCAATGTCTTGTTCCCATTCTCCGCCTTCGCTGTATTCCTTTTCCTGCGAGACACCCGTTCCGGTATGCTCAAATTCTATTTCAGACGACATTGTCCATCCTTTGCCAAAATCATACCCAAGGTATATCACGGCATGGGGAATGTCGAAACGCCCGTGCGAAGGGTCGTTCTTGTATTGTGCAGGACTTGTATAGCGGTAAACATTGTCGCTATAATAATTGCGTGAGTATGCCACCTCGCCATACCCCCCGATACTAAAACGGTTTCCCTTTACATGGTTCTGCACGCTATCGGCCGCAGAATAATCCTGGGCTGCAGCGGGCGGCACAAGCCCAGCCAGAGCCAGTGCCGATGCCAATAATGATTTCTTGATTGTCTGTTTCATCCTCTTGATTTTTTCGGGTGCAAAATTATAATCACTTCAAAAACTTCACAATACCCATTTTTAGGTAATTGAAAACACCGGCAGGCAGGCCGCCGGGCAAATTGCCGGTGCTCAGGCATTAGTCCGTCCACATTATACCCACAGGCCACTGGGCAAATACCCCGAAATAGTGAGCCCGCAATGTGGATAATTGCTTAATTTTGCAGCGAAACCATAGCCCCTAATTTATGCCAAGCATTTACTTTAACGAAGATGCGCCAATGTGGGACATCATACGCAGTGAACCTAAAATTCTCCAGGCCATGAGCCGTTTCTGCATTCCCCTGGGCGTTGGCGAACATTCCGTGAAGGAAGTATGTGAAACCAACGGAGTGGATACCGGAACTTTTCTTGCCGTTGCCAATTTCATAAAATACGGCGAAGGATGCGCCGAACTTTTCGTTGACAGGATAAAAGTCCCTGCCCTGATGGATTATCTGCGAAATGCCCACGACTATTTTCTGAACTTCCAATTCCCCAAAATCCGGCGGAAACTGATTGAGGCTGTCGACTGCTCGGAAAAGAACGAAGTGGCTTTCCTCATTCTGCAGTTTTACGATGCCTACACTTCCGAGGTAAGGAAACACATGCAATTCGAAAACAACCGGATATTCTCGTATGTAAAGCAGCAGCTGGACGGCGAAAACACTGCCGGCGGCGTGGCTTCACCGAAAGAATTGGAGCTTTATCTGCGCGGGCACGATGCCATAGAGTCGAAACTGAAAGAGTTGAAAAACCTGCTCGTGAAATATGGAGTTCCGGCAGCGAACGTGAGTTTTCTGAACGATGTGGTTTTCAACATCTATACATGCGAAGACGACCTCACGACGCATTGCGCTGTGGAAAACAAGCTTTTCATACCGGCTGTAAGCAAACTGGAATCGAGAAACGAGCTGTCGGGGTACAATGAGGCGAAGCCCGGCGACGCAGGGGAGAAAGAAGAGCTTAGCGCGCGCGAGCGCGAAGTGCTGGCGTGCGCCGTGAAGGGCATGACCAACAAGGAAATTGCCGGTTCGCTGTTCATTTCACTAAACACAGTGCTCACCCACCGCAAGAACATCTCGCGGAAGCTGAACATCCATTCCATTTCCGGGCTAACCATTTACGCTATCGTCAATAAGCTGGTCAACCTCGACGAAGTGAAGGCCAAGCCCGCGAAACGCTCTGTGCCGAAGCCATAAGCGGCGCTTGCGCGCACCCGGGAAATTATTGACGATATCGCGCCAACTCTGTGCGCAAAGAATTACAATTCTCTGCGTACAGAAATAAAATTATTGCCGCAATAAATATGGCGCGCAGCGCCAACGAAGGGGGATTTAGGGATTTTAGCATTCTCTCATCCCTCCGCTTCCGGCTTCCACGGGGGCTGGCGCCTTCAGCGCCCCCCTTCCGCATGCTTTTTGCGAGAAAAAGCCCCGAAAAGCCCCCGAACGGTTGAAAAAAATGCCGCCGAAGGAGCTTTGCTTTGAAAAAAGCACTATCTTTGCACCCGAAGCAGGGAAAGATGCCAGAGTGATCGAATGGGGCGGACTCGAAATCCGCTGTACGGCTTGTTCGTACCGGGGGTTTGAATCCCTCTCTTTCCGCAAAAGAATACGGAACTTTCCCAATGGGCGAGTTCCGTATTTCAGTTTATATTCCGCTTTATCTTCAGTTTTACCTTCATACCCTCTCAAACGCAATGAAAACCATCATAATATTCACGGGAAAGACTACCGACCGCGAAATTGCCATTCTGGTGGAACGCTATGCCGGGCGCATCAGGCATTACCTGCAATTCGACATTGCCGTGACGCCCGACATCAAGCACACTGCCAATCTCACCGAGACACAAATATGCCAGGCAGAAGGCGAAAACATCGCGAAGCTGCTTGCTCCACGCGACTATATCATTCTGCTTGACGAGCATGGCGACGAGATGCGGTCGGTGGAATTCGCGGCTTGGGCTAGAAAGAAATGGTGCAACAGTGCGGCAAAGCGCATAGTTTTCATCGTGGGAGGGCCTTATGGTTTTTCCGAGCAGATAAAAAAACTCTCACACGAGTCCATATCTCTGTCACGCATGACGTTTTCACATCAAATGGTACGCGTTATAATTACAGAACAACTTTACAGAGCGCTGACAATCCTGAACGGCGAGCCCTATCACCACGAATAGGAATCAGCGGTTTTTGAAAGCCAGCACAAAGCGGGCCACGACAGGCAAGTGGTCGCTGAAACCACCAAGCCAGCGCATGCCACTGTAAGTGCGATAGGGTATTTTCGACACAGCCCCTTCACACAGTAGGAAAGGGGAACTGAAAATGCTGCAATATTCCTTTTTTGTATAAATGCGGGATGATTCGTTCAAAAGTTTCCCGTTAACAATAATATTGTCTATCACTTCCCATTTATCCTTGTAGCAGTATGTGCCACGCACATCCCCCACTCCGCTATGCCCGTCAATCATACAAAAGAGGCTTTCTTCGTCGTTGCCTACGGAATCTATGGCTGGGCTTGCCCCGAGAGCCTCTGACAAAGACCTGGAGCCAGGCGAAGCATTGAAGTCCCCGGTTATTACTATGTAGGCATCTTTTCTCGCAGACATCAGTGAATCAACTTTGTCTTTAATCTGCGATGCTACCCGGCATCGATAACGCAGCCCTCGCCGATGGCGGTTAAGAGGGCTTGGCATGTGACACACAAACACATCCAAAGTATCCCCTGTTGCAATCTTGC
>CAVFSQ010000131.1:0-4580 GCA_963625145.1 Bacteroidaceae bacterium
CATAACGCCCGGCGGGCAAAGGTGCAGGAAAGCAACCTTTGCCCGCTTGTTTTTTACGCTAAAAGTACTAAATTTGTTGCCATATATTAAAATCCGAGGAAATGGGAAAACTAATCAGATTGTTAGCGATGCTGCTTGTGTTGTCGGCGTGGGTCGGTATGCAGGCGCAGGACTTCTGCCCAACGCATGGCTACCGTTTGGAAATCAGCGACGGCATGGCCCTGGAATGTTCGGGCGGCTCGGCAGGGTTCAATCCTGTAAACAAAAAAGAGGGTGGCCAGGTGTGGAACATACACAAAAGCGCCCGCGAAGGCTATTGGCTTGTGGTCAGTCCGCAATACATGATGGCACTCGACAACGGCAACAACGGCAATCGCCCGGGTGAGGCTTGCATGTGGACCGTGGAGTTGGGCAATGCCAATCAGCAGTGGAAGATAGAGCAGGTTGCTGATGGTGTGTATACGCTCACCAGCGCTGCCGGCGGCTTGAAACTCGGATACAACGACAACTGCCAGCGCGGCGGGCGTGTATGGCAGGTGAATGCAGGACCCGCTTCGCCCGCAGTGCAGTGGCGCCTGGTCAAGACCGGGCTCAAGGTGAAATCCATGGGCGATTTGTCGGCAAGCAAAAACGATTGGGAGAACGAAACCGTATTCGGCATTAACAAAGAGCCGGGGCGCGCCACAATGCTGCTCTATGCCGGCGAAAGCGAGATGAAAGCCGACGAGGCGTATGCCAAGCCTTGGCTTGAGCCGCATTCCAGCCTACGCCTTTCGCTTAGCGGGCAGTGGCGCTTCAATTGGGTGCCGAAACCCGAAGACCGCCCAAAGGATTTCTACAAGACCAATTACGATGACACCAGTTGGAAACTCATTCCCGTGCCGTCGTGCTGGGAAATGCAGGGTTACGGTACGCCCATCTATACCAACGTGACTTATCCTTTCCGCAACGTGCCGCCACGCATTATGGGTGCAGACGGATACACAGTGCTCAAGGAACCAAATGCCGTGGGCAGCTACCGCCGTACCGTTGAAGTGCCTGCCGCATGGAAAGGGCGCGAAATCTTCCTTCATTTCAATGGCATCTACAGCTCTGCCTATGTGTGGGTAAACGGCAAGAAAGTGGGCTACACCCAAGGGCCCAACAACGACTGCGAGTTTAACGTCACCAGATATCTGAAGACAGGAAGCCGAAATCTTGTATGCGTGGAAGTCTACCGATGGTCGGACGGCTCGTATCTCGAAGACCAGGACATGTTCCGCATGAGCGGCATACACAGGGACGTATATCTTGAAGCACGCCAGCAAATGCATGTACAGGACGTGTACATTACGAGCAACCTAAGTCGCGACCTCGGTCATGCGCAGATGGTATGCCGCTTGGCAGTGAAGAATTCGGGCAGCAAGGCCGGCAAAGTAAATGCCACGGTGTCATTGCTTGCTCCTGACGGCAAGTTGGTGGCAATGACCGACGTCAGTACGGATGTACCCTTGGCAAAAGGTGCAGCCGATACGTTGCAGGCCAATATCGAGGTCAATGCCCCGCAGTTGTGGACGGCTGAGACTCCAAACCTCTATACCGTGAACGTCAGCCTCAATGGTGACATTAGCACGCAGAAGTTCGGCTTCCGCCACATTGAAAATCGCGATGGTCGCGTGTATATCAACAATAGTCGGGTGATGTTCAAGGGCACCGACCGCCATGACATCGACTCGCGCCATGGCAAGGCTGTGCCTCTCGAAAGCATGATGCGCGATGTACTGCTCATGAAGCAGTTCAACTTAAACACGCTGCGCACCAGTCACTATCCCAACGATCCGCGCATGTATGCCCTGTGCGACTACTACGGCATCTATGTCATGGACGAAGCCGATGTGGAGTGCCACGCCAACCATCTGCTGAGCCGCATGCCTTCTTGGCAGGCGCAGTACGTTGACCGCGAGGTGCGCATGGTGCAACGCGACCGCAACCATCCCAGCGTTATATTCTGGAGTATGGGCAATGAAAGCGGCGGAGGCGATAATTTCGTGGCATCGAAAAAGGCGATACAGGCGCTCGACGGCCGTATGATACACTACGAAGGTATGAACGAGGTAGCCGACATGGACAGCCGCATGTATCCAAGCGTTCCCGATATGATCAACACCGACCGCAAAGCCGACAAGCAGGGCCGCCCCTTCTTCCTTTGCGAATATGCCCATGCCATGGGCAACGCCATAGGCAACCTGAAGGAGTATTGGGACTACATCGAATTCGAGAGCAAGCGCATGATTGGCGGCTGCATTTGGGACTGGGTGGACCAGGGACTTTGTAAACTGGGCGAACCCGACGAAAACCTCTACTACGGAGGCGCATTCGGCGACTATCCCAACGACCAGGACTTCTGCTGTAACGGCATCATAACTGCCGACCGCGTCGTAACGCCAAAACTGCACCAGGTTAAGAAAGTGTACCAGTACGTGGATTTCAAACTTGCGGCCAACGGCAAGCTGCGCATCCGCAACCGCTATGCGTTCATCTCGCTTGACGGGTTCAATCTTAGATATTCGCTTCTGCGCGACGGCGAGGAAATCAAGGGCGGAACAGTGAGCCTTCCTCATATCGCGGCCGGCGACAGTGCATTCGTTGACATGCCAGCTGTTGTGCCCGCCGAAGCTGGAATGTATCACCTCAACCTCTCGCTCGAACTGCGCGACAACGCCACGTGGGCCAAGGCAGGTCACGCTGTGGCCACCGAGCAGATTGCTCTGGGCGGAACTCCCGCAGTACAGCCTGAAGCTGCCGTTCCGGCTCAGGCAATAAGCGTGGACGAAGGTGGCGACCTGCTGAACGTGCAGGGCAAGGACTTCTTGCTGACATTCAACAAAAAGGAAGGCGCACTCCAGCAGATAGTATATGGCGGCAAGGCAATGCTTGCTTCGCCCCAGCGCTCGCTCGGCGGAAACTTCCTCTTCAACGGCTACCGCAGTATCAGCAACGACAAGCGCGGCAACCCCAACGCCACAATCCAAACCAAGAATGTAGTGTACAGGCTAAGCCCCAAGGCCGACACGCTGACGGTATGCATCAGCCAACTTGTGACGGCAGGCAAAGACGGCCGCACCAAAGTCCTGGTCAATACATCCTACAGCGTGACACGTAGCGGACGCATCGAAGTGGAATGCTGTTTCGACAACACCTCCAACAGTGACTTCACACGGCTAGGCCTTCAGGCAGTGCTTGACGCAAGCCTTGAGCAAGTAGAGTGGCTGGGACGAGGCCCGATAGAGAATTATCCCGACCGTCTCGATGCGGCTTACGTGGGCCGATACCGTAACACTGTGAGCGGAATGGCCGAAGGATACATAAAGCCGCAAAGCATGGGCGAGCGGTGGAACGTGAACTGGCTGGCGCTCACCGATGATAACGGAAAAGGTTTGAAGGTAAGTCTCGTTGATGGTGATATGGGCTTCAGCGCACAGCATTGGAGCGACGAGGAGTTGTGGCCCGTGAAATACCGGCACGAACTGAAGGCTATCAGCCGTCCGGAAGTGGTGCTGCACCTTGATGCCGCAATGCGCGGCATAGGCAACGGCAGCTGCGGCCCCGGACCGATGGAGAAATACGAACTTAACGGTAAGTCGTACAGCTATATTTTCGCCATAGAACCAGTGAAGTAAACGGATATTAAATCAAATGCAGACGCCCCGGCAAATGGAGAAAACTTCGCGGCCGGGGCGTTTTACGTTCGGGGGAGTATGCTCCAAACTTGCTGGCAGTCAAACGCAGTTGGTTGTGCATGGCGGAAAAATTGTATGCGTATAGCGGAAAAATTTTGTGCGCACAGCACAAAAATTCTTAGCGCACAAAAGAAAAATTATCTACGCATAGCGTTGAAATTGTGTGTGCATGGCAGTATTGTCCGGAATATTTTTTGGAAAAACGAAGAAAGGAAGTGCAGAGACTGTGCCGTAATTAGGTTTTACGATACAGCCTCTGTCTCTTTATCTCTCTGAGGTTTCGATATGTTTCAGACGGCAATTTATTTGGCAATGATATATGTCAATATCCGAAGTGTGCTACCACGTGGGCTTCACCGGTATCTTGTACTTTAACCGCACATTCAGAAAGTACATGGGATGTTCTCCGTCTCAATATCTCAGCGTGGAGTCCGGCAAGTCCGAAGAAGTATAGCCCTGTATTAGCATTATATCGCTGCTGTTTTAGACGTCTGGCTTTGGAAAAAGAAGCTTGATGAAAAAAGTTCGCAATTTAACGGCAAAACATTTGGCAGTTTCGAAACAAAATTCTAATTTTGCACTCGCATTCGGGAAGGATGCAAAATTGAAATGATGCGCCCTTAGCTCAGTTGGTAGAGCAATTGACTCTTAATCAATGGGTCCAGGGTTCGAGCCCCTGAGGGCGTACATTATTAAACTCCTACATTAATTTGCGGGAGTTTATTTTTTGTGTCTATATAGATATACATCAATATGTCATAGTTTTATGTAATAAAGTTCACAGTTTTCTTTCATGATTGTAATGTTTTTTTTTGGTTAAGTCGTACACAAAGCGCATTTCTGCGCTTCGTGTTAAGGTTA
>CAVFSQ010000132.1:0-4574 GCA_963625145.1 Bacteroidaceae bacterium
CCGTAGCCTTCCACATCAGCGACTGCATGGGCATGTCGTATACTCCGGCAATAAGAATGGTGGAAGTAATGCTCAACGGCGAATACGAAGGCATCTACCAGCTTTGCGACCAGATAGAAGTGAAGAAAAACCGCGTCAACATCACCGAGATGACTCCAGAAGAAAACAGCCTTCCCGAACTCACTGGCGGATATCTTGTGGAAATCGACGGATATGCCGCGCGAGAAAAATCGTGGTTCACGTCTTCGAACTACAACCTAAACGTCACCATCAAGTCGCCCGATGAAGACGAAATAACCTCAACCCAAAAAGCCTACGTAAAGAAGCAGTTCAGCACCATGACGCAACGCGTAGCCAATGCACTGTACTATCACCCCACGTTCGGATACCGCAAATATCTCGACCCCGAATCGTTCTGCAAATACTTCCTTATCGAGGAATTGTGCGCCAACACCGATGCCTTCTGGAGCACATATATGTATAAAGACCGCGACTCCACGCGCTTCCGTACCGGCCCGATTTGGGACATGGATCTTTCGCTCAACAACGACATACGCTGCCACCCCATCACCAGCATGACAGAATTTCTCTATTCCACCAACAACTGCGCCTCGGTGGGCGACATGCGCGGCTTCGTAACCCGCATCATAAACAACGAAAAGGATCTGCTAACCCAACTGTGGAGCCGCGCCCGCTATGATCGCGGGCTCGACATGGAAAGCCTCAACACATATATCGACAGCCTTCAGACCCTAATTGATGAAGCTCAGGAAATAAACTTCATAAGATGGCCGATTCTCAACCAAATAGTGAACCAAAACTTCCAGATAACCGGCTCCTACGAAAACGAAATTCAAGTGATACGCGATTTCCTTGAATACCGCCTTGCATGGATGGACGAAAAGATAGGACTGACCCCTGTAGGCATTGAAGACAAAATCATGACCGAAGGACACATAGACGATGCTGAAGGCGGCATATCTGCAGGAGGATTCTCAACTGCCACCGAAATCACGGTCTACGACATAAGCGGAATGGAAATCGCCACTGCCAATGCCTCAACCGGAACAACCTTCATAAACCTCGCCCCGGGCATTTACATTGTAAGGGCCAATAACAGCACAGGCACTCTGAAGAAGAAAATAATAGTGCGCTGACCTGCAGACATTCCTTGCAGTCTGCACTTGATATACATATCGGCAACTTTGGGATCTTCCTATACAGTCCTGCACAAGTTGCCGGTTTTTATTTTCCCGGAAAGCCGCAAAAACTTCGCCAACTTACATCTTCAAGCGACAAACAACACTCTAACTCACTTGAATAACACTTTTTTCCGTATCTTTGTCAAATATATCATGAATCATTAAAGACAAAACCCTAATGAAACGATATTTGCTTTTGCCGATAGTTGCCGTATTGGCATTTGCCCGCATGGCAGCCCAAACTTCATCCGAACTTAAAGGCACCATAATTGGATGCCAGCAGTCCGACTATTCCAGTGGCGACGCCTCAATGGCATTCGACGGTGACCTTACTACTTTCTACGCCTCGGACAAACGCTCAAACACATGGGCGGGGCTTGACCTTGGCGAGCGCCACGTTATAACGAAAGTGGCATATGCCCCGCGCAGCGGATGGCCACATCGCATGCTTCTAGGCGTATTCGAAGGCGCCAACAATCCCGACTTCACCGATGCCGTTCCCATTCACATGATAAAGACAACGCCCAACGACGGAGTTCTCACCGCAGCCAACGTCAAAGTTTCGCGCAGTTTCCGCTACGTGCGCTACGTCGGCCCCAACGATGTGAGGTGCAACGTGGCCGAACTGAAATTCTACGGCTACAAGGGCGAAGGCGACGATTCGCAACTCTACTCCCCAACAAATATCCCCGTAGTAGTGATACACACCGACAGCACCAAGGAAATAACCTCGAAAGAAGTATACATTCCGGCCGTCATAAGCATCATCTCCGACGGCGGCAAAACACTCTTCAGCGACAGCCTGCAGATACGCGGCCGCGGCAATGCCGCCTGGGGATTCCCCAAAAAACCCTACAAGCTGAAACTCGCCAAGAAGGCACGCCTGCTGGGCATGCCCGCAAAGGCAAAGAAATGGACACTTATCAACAACTACGGCGACAAGACCCTTTTGCGCAACGCCATATCGTTTCACATCAGCGAATGCATGGGCATGGAATACACCCCGGCAATAAGAATGGTGGATGTAATGGTAAACGGCGAATACGAAGGCACATATCAGTTGTGCGACCAGATAGAAGTGAAGAAAAACCGCGTCAACATCACCGAGATGACGCCCGCAGACAATGCTCTTCCCGAACTCACGGGCGGATACCTTATAGAGCTCGACGGTTATGCCTCGCAGGAAAAATCGTGGTTCACATCTTCGGTCTACAGCATTCCGGTAACGATAAAGTCCCCCGATGACGACTCCATAACCACTAAGCAGAAAAGCTATATACAAAGGCAATTCAATGCCATGGCACAACGCGTATCGGGCAACCTGTACAACAGCACTTTGTACGGATACAACAAACTTCTCGACCCTGAATCGTTCTGCAAATACTTCCTCGTGGAAGAACTGTGCGCCAATACCGACGCCTATTGGAGCACATACATGTACAAAGACCGCGACTCCACGCGCTTCCGCACCGGTCCGATTTGGGACATGGATCTGGCGCTCGACAACGACAACCGCACCCATCCCATTTCAAACATAACAAGTTTCCTCTATGCATCGGGGTCCAGCTCGGTGGTGGGCGAAATGCGCACATTCATCAACCGCATCATAAACAACGAGAAAAACCTGCTTACCAAACTGTGGAGCCAGGCGCGCTACGACCGCGGCCTCGACATCGACAACCTTAACCTCTGCATCGACAGCCTACGCGACCTCATCAACGAATCGCAGCAACTCAATTTCACCCGATGGCCGATACTGAACCAAATGGTGCACCAAAACTGGCAGGCCGCCGGCTCGTTTGAAAAGGAACTCAAAACCGTGCGCGATTTCCTTGAATACCGTCTGGCATGGATGGACGAGAAAATAGGGCTTACCCCCGTCGGTATCGAAGACAACGTCTTGTCCCAAGGCTTTGTCAACGCCGTTGAAGGCGGCATATGCGCCGGAGGATTCTCAGCCGACACCGAGATTGCTGTCTACGACATCAGCGGAATGGAAATCACCACCGCGCACGCATCTACAGTCTCTGTCGTCATCAGCCTCTCGCCAGGCGTTTACATAGCAAAGGCAACCAACGACACCGGCATTCTTACAAAGAAGGTTATAGTGCGCTAACACCCGTTGGCGGGATTAATTTAGTGCATATGCGTATAACCGAATTTTTTCACCGCATTGCGCAAAAATTGTATGCGTACAAAAGAAAAATTCTATGCGCTTAGAATTTTTGCGCTGTGCGTAGATAATTTTTCTGTTATGCGCAACTAATAATTCCGCCAACAGGTAAATGCTTCCCTATAAGTACCCGAATACTTCTAGGGAAGTTTTTTGTATTTTGCACAAAGTATCCGGCGATTCCGCCTTTCCAACAACACCAGGCCAAATACCTCTGAAATTCGGGCGTTTTGCGTAACTTTGCAATATAATGTAAAAGCGTTTCAAATGGAAGAAAATAAATTCAAGCGAACTCTCGTAACCGCCGCCCTGCCCTATGCCAACGGCGGCGTCCACATAGGCCATCTGGCAGGCGTTTACGTTCCTGCCGACATCTACGTACGCTACATGCGGCTCAAGAAGCGCGATGTGCTGTTTGTATGCGGCAGTGACGAGCACGGCGTGCCCATTACCTTGCGTGCCAAGAAAGAAGGATGCACACCGCAGGACGTGTGCGACCGCTACCACAAGATAATCAAGGATTCGTTTGCCGAGTTCGGCATATCGTTCGACATCTACTCGCGCACCACATCGGAAACCCACCGGCAGGTGGCTTCCGACTTCTTCCGCACGCTCTACGACAAAGGAGAATTCGTGGAAAAGGAAAGCGAACAGTATTACGACGAAGAGGCCAAGACCTTCCTCGCCGACAGATACATCACCGGCGAATGCCCCCACTGCCATTACGAAAAAGCCTACGGCGACCAATGCGAGCACTGCGGCTCAACGCTTTCGCCCAACGAGCTCATCAACCCCCACAGCGCAGTGAGCGGTTCGAAACCCGTGCTGCGCAAAACCAAGCACTGGTACCTGCCCCTCGACAAGCACCAGGAATGGCTTGAGAAATGGATTCTGGGCACACACAAGGAATGGCGCTCGAATGTCTACGGGCAGTGCAAGAGTTGGCTTGACATGGGGCTGCAGCCGCGCGCCGTGAGCCGCGACCTCGACTGGGGAATTCCCGTGCCAGTGGAAGGCGCCGATGGCAAAGTGCTCTACGTGTGGTTCGACGCCCCGATAGGCTACATCTCCAACACCAAGGAACTGCTGCCCGACAGTTGGGAAACATGGTGGAAAGACCCCTCGACGCGCCTCGTACACTTCATCGGCAAGGATAACATCGTGTTCCACTGCATCGTGTTCCCCGCAATGCTCAAGGC
>CAVFSQ010000133.1:0-2080 GCA_963625145.1 Bacteroidaceae bacterium
GCCAAGGCCTGCGGGCTCGTAGGCATTGAAAGTGCTCATGTTGAGGTAGCGGAATTGGGCAACGCGGTAGCAATCATTGAGTATGCCCGAATTGTCGATTAGCTTGAAACCGTCGTTGTTCTGGTTGATGTTGAAGTCACCCGAGAGGATTGCCGGCAACTTATGCTTGTCTTCTTTGATACGCTTGAGAATCATTTTTGCACTTTCGGCACGTGCAGTTACTCCGATGTGGTCCATGTGCAGATTGTAGTAGACGAACTTGAATTTCGTTCCTTTTATCTGGAATACGCCCCAGGTGCATATTCTGATGCAGGCGGCGTCCCATCCCAGTCCGGGGCGGTCGGGTGTTGGGCTGAGCCAGAAGTTGCCGCTTTCGAGGAGCTTGAATTTGTTAGTGTCGTAGAATATGGCTGAGTGTTCGCCTTTTTTCTTACCGTCGTCGCGTCCGGCCCCGATGTATTCGTAGCCGGGGAGTTTTGCTTTCAAGTCATCGAGTTGTTCGGCGAAGCCTTCTTGGGTACCGAATATTTCGAAGCCGTGGAAACGGATAAGGTTGGCAACGTAGGGACAGCGCTGTGTCCAGCCGTCGCCGCGGTTGTCGTCGACAGTGCTTTTGAGTCGTATGTTGTATGTGGCAAGCACAAATTTATGTGCCTGTACGTTCCCGAGCGTGAATATTGCAAGGAGAAGAAGTATGGCTTTTCTGTACATGATGAGAATTGTTTAGTTGAGATTAATGTGTATGCAAATATAGAAAAAACTGCTAAACTTTACAGTTCAAAAAAGGTGCTTTATAATTTAAATTGTAAGCCACCTTCTTAAAACTATAAAGCATCTTTTTTTGCGTGTTTGCGCATCGCGGAAAATCAATGCACTGCTTGTGGCAAATTTCCCGTAGTTCCGGTCGGTATCTTGATGCTCATCTGTTTGTAGGATTAGACCTGGAAATCGAACTCACGGATTTTTTTCTTCCACTTTTCGAGGAAGGGCTTGTCGGAGCGTTTCTGCAACTTTTCTGTTAGTTTCGCTGGCAGGAATATTTTGATGTATTGCATGATGATGTGCTTGACTTTGGCCAGTCGCGACATTTCGAAATTGACGTATGGGATGGGGGTACGCCAGTTTGTGCCGTAGTTGAATTCCAGGTATTTCGTGTAGTTTCGCGGTGCCGTGAATTCGGCGCCTTGAAATTCTATTGTGGTGTTGTCTATGAACTCGGCTTTGGGATACAGGTCTCTGCAGCAATACACCAGGGTGTTGTTTTCGGGATAGTCGTCGAAGAAGTAAAAGTCTATATACTCGCCTTTCCGTATGATTGACAGGAATCCGCGTCTTTCGTACCTGGCTATTTCGAAGCCGTATTGCCTGAGCACGAAGAGTAGCGATAGGAACTTTGGCATGTCGCTTTTGAACATGATGAGGTCAATGTCCTCGTCGTGCGTGATGAAGTCGTGCTCTCTCACGGCCCCGAGCAGGGTGCCGAACGCCAGGAAAAACAGCACGTCGTGGCTGTCGAGGATTTCCTTGAGAAGCAACAGGTTTTCCTTGGCTATAGTTTTGTTGATGGGCTTTATGCCCAGGAATATGGGCTTGTATTTGTAGCGGTATTTGCCGGCGGGGGTGTTTATGGTAAGTTTCATTTCCTTTTACTTTCTCAGCAACGCTTTGATTTTCATTTTCAAGGTGAAGGGAAGCAGACGCTTCAACTTTTCGTATGTGGTTTCGTTGAGGCGTGAACTGAATGCTTTTTCAAACGGGCGGAATGGCACAACGTATTCCGGGTGCTTGAGCGGAAACTCCAGGTCACCGTCGGCGGTGTAGCGCGAAGGGGCGTTGCCGCGGTTGGTATGGGTGGCTCCTTCGCCGAACCCGATATTGGTAATCAGGCTGTATTTGGGATAGATTCCAAGCATGTTGTTGGCTGCAAGTGAGAAGTACCATTGCCAGTCCCAGGCACTGACATCGTTGAGGTCTATTGCTTTGAGCCGGTATTTCCAGTAGGCATGCTCTCGCGATTTGTACGACATGTTGTCGATGATGGAGTCTTCGGCCTCAGTTCCGCGCCATTTCATGCCGAGGT
>CAVFSQ010000133.1:2090-4540 GCA_963625145.1 Bacteroidaceae bacterium
CAGTTTCCATGCCCGGCGCCAGGTGGCCCATCCATTTGTAGACTTGTAGCGACTGAAGCCGTAGGAGCAGGGAATGTCGATGTTGTGCAGGTAATTTGCGGCGTCAATCATGCCTATGCGGCTATCATCGTTGTAGCGCTCGAGCAGTTCGTCGGCAAATCTGAAGAAAGAGAGTTTCATTACGCAGTCGTCTTCTATGATGATGCCTTTCTCTTCGTTGTCGAACAACCAGCAGATGGCATTGTATACACCCATGCAGCAGCCTTGGTTGATGTCGGAAAAGCGGGTCTTCACATCGCATTCCCAGTCAACGGCGCTGACAACGGCCTGTCTTGTGTCTTCCACTTTTTCCTTTTCTCCGGCAATGTTGTCTCGCGCGCCGTCGCCCGCGATATAGAGTTTGCGCGGTCTGGTGGCCCTTATAGGTTCCAAGGCTTTCAAGGCTATATCCTTGCGCTTGAATATGACGAACAATATGGGAACGTTGTACATGCTTTAGGCTTTCAGAATTATGCTGCCCCGGTTATGGAAGCATTGCAGTTTTGCTGCGTGTTGATATATTGCAAAGTTAGAGATTTTTTTTGATTTCAGCCAGATTGGTCGGGCTCTTGCGGAGATGTCTGCCGCGTGGCGGTGCAAATCGGTACGGCGCGAGGTTAGGCATAAAAGGTCGTAAAACGAAAGTAGGAAGAAAACTTTCGCTTTCCTCCTACTTGAATATGTGTTTTGTCGGGGATATTAAGCCCGTTCGATATATCCTATTACGTCGCCGCGGTTTACGTTTGCGCCTTGTTTTACGCAAATTTCCACGAGACGGCCGCCCATATTGGCTGGAACTTCAGAAATTTGTCCGTGACTGTTTTCAATGAAGCAGAACGTGTCGCCGTCGGCATATTTCTGGCCTACGAACGGCTCAAGGGCTTTCAGTGCTTCGCCTTCACCCTGTATTTCCCACAGCACCTTTCCGCTTTCGCGTGCTACTACGGGGTCGGCCTTCTGGTGCTTGAGCTCGGAAATCTGTTCGGCGGTGAGTCCTGCGCTGTTTGCTGCATCTTTGGCTTTCTGTAGGTCTTCAAGGAAACGCTTCTTGGCTGCGCCGCTCTTGTAGTCACGGTATTGCGATTCGTGCATGGCGAACTCGAAGAGCTCTTCGCGATCTTCGCCCTCGTCCCAGCCGTTTTCCTTCATCTCCTTCTCGAAGCGCGCGAGGTCGTCGGGGTAGTTCTGCTGTGGGTCTTCGGTTGTGAATTCGTAGCCCTTTTCCTTGGCCAATGCAACGAGTTCCGGATCAACTTCTCCGGGCAGTTTTCCGCTCTTTCCGAGAATCATGCCCCAAATGCTGTCGTCCATCATTGAGTAACGCGGTTTGCCCATGCTTTCGCAAAGCAGATTCATGAGAGCGATGTTTTTTACGTACTGGCTGAACGGAGTAACGAGTGGAGGATAGCCAACGCGCGGCCATACGTAAGCCACTTCGTTGAAGAGACGCACCAACAGTTCGTCTTCGCTGTAGGGTTTTTCGCCCTTGCTTTCACGGTTGTGGTTGATGGCGCTCTGCACTCCCTTGAGATCGGCCATCATTGATCCCATCATACCGCCGGGCAGCCCGCAACCAAGCAGCAGCGAACTTTCCAGACGGTTTTGCTTGTTCATGAAATATCCCAAGAAATCATCGATGAATTCCTGTGTCAATGTGCGCACTTCCATGTATGCGTCCATGTCGATGTCGGCAACTTCGAAGCCGTAGTGCTTGAGCATGCTTTGCACCGAGATGATGTCTGGGTGGCCTTTGCCCCACGACAGCGGCTCTACAGCCGTGTCGATAATGTCGGCACCGTTTTTGCAGACTTCCAGCACGGAAGCCATTGCAAGTCCGGGCCCTGTGTGGCTGTGGTATTGTATGATGATTTCGGGGTGTTTTGCCTTTATCATGGCGCAGAGCTTGCCGAGCATTGCGGGCTGTCCTACACCGGCCATGTCCTTGAGGCATATTTCGGGAGCGCCGGCTTCGATGAGTTTGTCGGCTACGGCGCTGTAGTATTCTGCTGTGTGTATGGGCGATGTGGTGATGCAGAGAGTTGCCTGCGGGGTCATTCCGGCATCGAGGGCGTAGTGTATGCTGGGTATGATGTTGCGCACGTCGTTGAGTCCGCAGAATATACGGGGAATATCAACACCCTGTGCGTGTTTCACCTTGTACATGAGTTTTCTAACGTCAGCCGGTACGGGGAACATGCGCAGCGCATTGAGACCGCGGTCGAGCATGTGTGTCTTGATGCCAACTTCGTTGAAAGGCTTTGTGAAAGCCCTTACTGCCTTGTTTGGGTTTTCGCCGTAGAGAAGGTTCACCTGCTCGAAGGCGCCGCCGTTGGTTTCAACGCGTGAGAAGCAACCCATTTTTATGATTGCCGGGGCCACGCGCTCAAGCTGGTCTTTGCGCGGCTGGTATT
>CAVFSQ010000134.1:0-4511 GCA_963625145.1 Bacteroidaceae bacterium
ATTATATATTTCCGATTGCCCACGTATAAAAATCCGAAAGGAAACAATGGTCGCAATGATACCACGTGCTTTTGGTGTTCAGTTTCCGAAGTGGAAAAAACAGGAAATTGCAACTTTAACCTTTAACCTCCTCTCAATACATCGCTGCATTTTGCAAGCCTTCGTGTCATCGCGGCTCGCGGGGTTTTCGGTATATCAGCGCAAAGGAAAAATCATACGTTTTCGATTTCCTTCCCGCAAAGCATTGCACTCCATTTTGCTTTCTCACGGGGCTTTTTGCCGCCCTTTCCATAGTAAAAACCCGCAGCTGCTGCCCAAATTCAGCGCGTCACGCAACAAAACCTGTTTTTCCCGGGCACGGAACAGTTAGTTTTTTATATATTTGCATTTGCGGCTAAAGGCATCGCCGCCGCAAGAACTGCAAACATTATGATAAATCGCGATTTAATACGTATAAAAACCCTTCAGCTCGTCTATTCCTATTACCAAAATCCCGGCAAGACGATAGAGTCGACCGAAAAAGAACTGATGTTCAGCCTTTCGAAGGCCTACGACATGTACCGCTACCTGCTGATGCTGATAACCAAGGTATACGAATACGGGGTAAAGGACATCGAAGTGCAAACCGCACGCGCCAAACGCCTGCACCTTGACATGGAAATCGACACGCGCTTTGCCGACAACCGTTTTGCAAGGCAGCTGGTGGAGAACAAGGAACTTGCCGCTTTTGCGGCCAATGCCGGCGCCGACCTTATGGACCCCACGCTCGTGAAGAAAATCTACAAGGCCGTAAAGGAATGCGACGCCTACCGCGAATATATGACGCTCCGGGAACCCGAATATGCCGACGACCGCACCTTCTGGCGCAAGGCCTACAAGGCATGCTTCGTGCCGTGCGACGACATCGACTCGCTGTTCGAAGACAAAAGCCTTTACTGGAACGACGACCGCGACATTGTCGATTCGTTCGTAATCAAATCTATCAAGCGGTTTGAAGAAGCCAACGGCGCCGACCAACCCCTGCTGCCCGACTACGACAGCGACGACGACCGCGCTTTCGCCCAGACGCTTATACAAAAGACTCTTGAAGGCGAAGAAGAATACCGCAACCTTATAAGCGAGAATGCAAAGAACTGGGAAATATCGCGCATGGCACTCATGGACATTGTGATAATGCAGATTGCCATTGCCGAAATCATCAATTTCCCCACGATTCCCGCCGTTGTTACCATAAACGAATATCTCGACCTCTCGAAGGTATACAGCACGCCGCGCAGCTACATCTATATTAACGGTCTGCTCGACTTCGTGGTGAAGAAACTGCGCCAAGAGGGCGTAATAATGAAATAACCGCCAAAAGGGCATCACGCCCCAACCGACGACATATAACTACAAAACCATAAACAACCCCAAAAATGAACACGATCATCCCTACCCTGCAAGCCGCACCCCAAGGTGCCGGAGGTTTCGATGCGACTTTCCTCATAATGATTGTCGCAATCTTCGCAATCATGTATTTCTTCATGATACGTCCGCAGCAGAAAAAACAGAAGGAAATCCAAAAATTCCGCAACTCGCTCGAACCGGGAATGGAAGTGGTGACCTACGGAGGCATACACGGAACCGTGAAGGAAATAGACGACGCAAAGAATGTAGTTACGCTTGAAGTGGCACGCGACGTGAAGATAAAAGTCGAGAAGACACACATCTTCGCCAACGCAGCCGCTACACAGCAGACACGTTGACAAATTCCGCGACGCCCCTGCACTGCCCTGTGATAACCGCATGCCGGGACACAGGCAGCCACAGGCACGCACGCTCCTGCGCCGTGCGCTGAGCAATACGCCATGTAATGAACCGACCAAGGCTCGCAGTCAACTTCAGAAACCTGTTTGCCCGTATCTGGAACAAACAGTTGCTGAAGTTTTTGTTTTTCGTAGCCCTCTCCACCTGCTTCTGGCTTTTCCAAAACCTCAGTTCCACCTACGAAATGGAATTCGAGATACCAGTCCGCCTTGCCGGTGTTCCCGAAAATGTCGTCGTAACGTCGCCGCCCCAATCATATATACGCGTTACGCTCAAAGACCACGGGGCAACACTGCTGCAATACCGCTACGTGACGAATTTCACGCCCGTAACAATCGACTTCCCGCAATACGACACACGCAGCGGGCATGTGGCCATACTTACCCGCGAACTTATAAAGCAGGTTTCCCGGCAACTGGCTTCGTCTACCCACATCTCTGCCTACCGCCCCGACACCATCGACTATTACTACAACTACGGAGCATTCCGCCGGGTACCGGTCAGGCTGCGGGGGCATATCGCCGCAAGCGGGCAGCTCAGAGTATCGGGCGTATCGGTGATTCCCGATTCGGTAAGCGTCTACGCGCTTGAAAACGTGCTCGACACCATAACGGCCGCCTACACCACCGAATTCGACATAAAGGCACTGCAAGACGACACGACGTTCAACCTTCCGATACACGGTGTAAGGGGAGCCAAGTTCATCCCGTCGCAAGTCAAGACAAAAGTGTATGTCGATGTCATTACCGAAAAGACCGTGCAGGTGCCCGTCGAAATGGTAAATTTCCCGGCGACGAAAGTTGTGCGCACCTTTCCGCAGAAAGTCAACGTCACTTTCCAGATAGGCGCTTCGAAATACAACACCATAAATGCCGAAAACTTCATAATCGTGATAAGTTACGACGAACTTGTCAACAACACCACAGGAAAGTTCAACCCGAAACTCAAGACCATTCCCGTCGGAATATCGCATGTAAGGATTTCGCCCGAAGAAGTGGAGTTCATCATCGAAGACGTACCGTCGCAATCCTGACCGAGAATGAAACGCAGCATACACGTAGGCGTGACAGGAGGTATCGGAAGCGGAAAGAGCTACATTTGCCGCAAAATCGAAGCTATGGGCTACCCGGTGTTCGACACCGACACGGCAGCCCGTCTCGAAATGCTTGAAAACGAAACGCTGCGCTCCCGCCTGCGCAAGCTGGTTTCCCCCGACGTATTCCGCGCCGACGGCTCGCTCAACAAGCCCGTTGTGCGCGCCTTCCTTCACAGTTCGCCGCAAAACGCATCACGCCTCGACGCCGAAGTGCATCCGTGCGTGCGCCAAAGATGGCACCGCTGGGTCGCCGGGCAGCAGTCGCCGCTTGTTTTTATGGAATGCGCACTGCTTTACGAAGCACGGTTTGAAAACGAAGTGGACTGCACGCTCGTTGTCACGGCAAGCGAGGAAACAAGAATCAGACGCGTTATGCAGCGCGACGGCATAACGGAAGAAACCGTAAGAAAATGGATTGGCATGCAGATGAGCGAGGAAGAAAAAACGCGGCGTGCCGATTTTGTGATTTACAACGACGGAAACACCGATATTGACGGGCGCATACGCGACATCATCGCCTCAATATCCATGCGTTTCGGTCAGACAATGTAAGCAACTTCCTTAAAAGCGTATACCCGCTCAGCGCCGGCAGCATCTCGAAGCGTGAGATGGCCGTCGGGAGACACGCCAACAAACTCGGCTTCAAACTCGCCGTTGGCATCGCGATAGCAGTGCATGCCCTGATTGCGGTAGAGATGCGAAACGTAACGCTGCATTATATAGTCGCTGCTGCTGCGCAGCGTGTCGTATTCCTCAGCAAAGCGTTCAACGATACTATGCAGCAGCCCTTCGCGGCTGAAATCCCGCCCCATCAACTGCGCAAGCGAACCGGCATTGGGCGCGCCGCCCGTAAAACTGGTCTGGTTCACATCAACACCTATTCCTATTACCATGCGGAGCATTGCCGACTGTTCAATGTCGCACTGAATCAGTGTGCCGCTCACCTTGCATTCGCCTATATATATGTCGTTGGGCCACTTGATGCGCACTCCGCTGCTGATTTTCGAGAGCACATGCCTCACGGCGAGCGCCGCAGCCTGCAACACGGAAAACTGCCGAGCCGGCTCAACAAACTCGGCGCGACACACAATGCTGAAGGTAAGGTTCTTGCCTCGTTCCGATTCCCACGAATTGCCGCCCTGCCCTCTTCCGGCAGTCTGCTCTTCGCACGACACTATCTGCAATTCATGCTCCTGCGGCAACGGCAAGGTAAATGCCAGGTCGTTGGTTGAAGGAGTGCTTTCTACGTTGTAGTACGACAGTCGGTATTCAGCTATATCAGTAAACGGGAATAAAAACCAAAACGACCTTGTCTTTACGTCAATCGTCTGGGTTTCCACCAGGTTTTGGCTTGTAAGCGATGTAACCGTTTCTGTTGTATTCGTGGGCATGCGTATTGCTTTTTCTGTAAAAATTGAATTCCCGCGAGAAGGCTCAAACAAATTCGGGCGGCACTTCAAAGGCATTCTCAATGTGGTTTATACTGAAAGAAGGTGCATATCCCGTTACGCTAATAATGTCGAACCTTATCTGCTGGTCGAGATTCTCCCTTTTCATATAGATCTTTGCCGCTTCCACAAGCCTTTGACGCTTTACGCGGTCGACGTGC